>CAZECB010000116.1:0-6615 GCA_964510745.1 uncultured Flavobacteriaceae bacterium
TTTGAGGCGAGGGGTTATACCGCTTGGGACCCCACATCACCTGCATTTATATATGGTACAACGTTATGCATTCCTACGGTTTTTGTTGCATATACTGGTGAAGCTTTAGATTATAAAACGCCATTATTAAGAGCATTACAAGCGGTGGATACTGCGGCAGTATCGGTTGCTAAATATTTTGATAAGACTATAAAAAAGGTCAATGCATCTTTAGGGTGGGAGCAAGAGTATTTTTTGATAGATGCCGCTTTAGCAAAAGCAAGAATGGATATATCGCTTACAGGACGAACCTTGCTGGGGCATGTTTCTGCAAAAGGACAGCAATTAGACGATCATTATTTTGGAACTATCCCAAATCGAGCTATGGCATATATGCGTGATCTGGAAGCAGAATGCATGTTGTTGGGAATTCCTGTAAAAACAAGACATAATGAGGTAGCTCCCAATCAATTTGAATTAGCTCCTATATATGATGAAGCTAATTTAGCAGTAGATCATAACTCTTTATTAATGGATATCATGCAGAAAATTGCAGAACGACATAGTTTTAAAGTGTTATTTCATGAAAAACCATTTAAAGGCGTTAATGGATCTGGTAAACATAATAATTGGAGTTTAGGTACAGATACGGGAGTTAATTTATTGAGCCCAGGAAAAACACCAATGAGTAATCTTCAGTTTTTAACCTTTTTTATTAATACTATAAAAGCGGTTTATGATAATGAAGCACTGCTTCGAGCATCTATAGCTTCTGCAAGTAATGATCACCGTTTAGGAGCTAATGAAGCACCTCCAGCAATCATGTCTATATTTATAGGAGACCAACTCACAAAAGTACTTCAGGAATTAGAAGGTGTTACTAAAGGGAAGTTGTCGCCACAAGAAAAAACAGATTTAAAGTTAAACGTAGTAGGTAAGATTCCAGAGATTTTATTAGATAATACAGATCGTAACCGTACGTCACCTTTTGCTTTTACGGGAAATAAATTTGAATTTAGAGCGGTAGGGTCAACTGCTAATTGTGCTAATCCGATGACCGTATTAAATTCTATAGTGGCAAAACAATTAATAGACTTTAAGATTGAAGTAGATACACTTATTAATAATAAGGATATGAAGAAGGATGATGCAATCTTTAATGTGCTTAGAGAATATATTAAAGTGTCAAAAGATATTTTATTTGAAGGAAATGGATATGGTGAGGCATGGGAGTCAGAAGCAAATAAAAGAAGTTTGAGTAATAATAAAATGACGCCAGAAGCATTAAAAGCAAGAATCTCTAAAAAAGCAATTGATTTATTCGAGGGGTTAGGGGTAATGAATAAGGTGGAGATAGAAGCACGTTATGAGATTGAAGTTGAAGACTACACAAAACATATACAGATAGAAGGACGTGTATTAGCAGATATTGCAAGAAATCATATTGTGCCAACCGCAATAAAATATCAAAATGTATTAATTAAGAATGTAAAAGGACTTAAAGACATATATGGAGATCATTTTAAAACATATGCTAAAGAACAATTGATATTGATTAAAGAAATTTCTAATAGAGTTGAAGCAATTAACTCAAACGTTACTAAAATGACTAATGCTCGTAAAAAAGCAAATACAACTGGTGATTTTGTGAAACGTGCTGATTTATACTGTAATAAGGTTAAGCCAATATTTGAAGATATTAGGTATCATTGTGATAAATTGGAGCTTTTGGTTGATGATCAGATTTGGCCACTTCCAAAGTATCGAGAATTATTGTTTACTAAATGATTAATATTTTGTAGGTGAAAAAATACAGTTTATCAAGAAGCTTACAATTTTTCGATGAAATGCATAAAAAAATCTACAAACATCAATGAGTATTAAATGTTTAAGCCCATAAAAAAACTATATTTGAAAAAAATACGAGTATAACTTTTTATGAATTAGTTATGTGCACTTAATTTTAAATTTCAATTATTAACTTGTTAATAGAAATACATAAAATTAAAATTACTAATTGTAAAGTAAGTATTTTTGAATTGGCTATTAATGAATAAAATAAGAGATTGAATTTTTAATTAAACTAAAAATTCATCAGTACAATTAAAACTATAATTGTACTAACAGAATTACTTTTTATAGTTTTAAGAGTGCTATAAAAAATAATAATATATCCTTGGTATATGTAAAAATATGCTTTGAAAGTAATTCTCATCCAAAATTTAAAACACCTATGCCTAGGTTGTTTTTATTTCATTATAATAGTTTAGAAAATAATTTTTGATTAAGACATTTAACATTTATGTGTTTTTGATTTCGAACATTATTTTAATATATAATTTGGTAAGTTAAACTTAACCCTTATTAATAAGTTTAATTATTTATAAAGAGTTTAAAATGTAAATAGAACACAAATATTGAAATGCGTGAATTTTTGAGTTATATTTTATTTTAAAAACAATTTTAACTATTAATTAATTATTAATCTATTAAATTTTAAATTATGAAAAAAGTAATTTTTGGTGCAGCTGCACTATTATTATGTGGTTCAATGGCTTTTGCTCAATCTACGGACGAAAGAAAAAAAGCTCAAAGTTCACATGACAAGTCAGACAAAATTGAAAAGCCAACAGTAGACCCAAAAGATGTTCCTGGAACACCTGATGATTTTGAGTTTGAAAAACCAGACAACAATCACTCTAAAATTAAGCAGATAGGTGAAAATAATACTGCAACTGTTACTCAATTAGGGTGGAAAAGTATTTCTTTAATACACCAATTTGGTAATGACAATACTGCAACAGTAAATCAAGATGAAACTTCAGATTTCAATAGAGCAGAGATTGTTCAAAAAGGTGTAGATGGCGACAGTTTTGGTACAGGTAATACTGCAACAATAAACCAATCAGGTTTCTTCAATAATGCATTAGTTCAACAGTTGGGAGATAACAATACTGCAACGGCAAATCAAAACAATACAGAGTTTGATATCGACCGTCAAAATATCTCTAGACAATTTCAAGAATCTGATTTAGAAGGTGGAAATAATGCTACTGTAAATCAAGATGGTTTTTCTCTTACAGCAACGCAATTCCAATGGGGAGACAATAATACAGCTACTTCTAGTCAGTTTGATAGAGCTCAAACATCTATTCAAGTTCAAGAAGGAAATGGTAATACAGCTACTTCACTTCAAGATGGTGGTACTGATCTAGGTACAGAAGGAAATCCAGGTTTTAATAGTGTACAGCAAGCTCAATTTGGAGACAATAATACAGCTGGTGTTGTTCAATCAGGAGCAGGTTTAAGTTCTACACAAATTCAATATGGTGAAGAAGAAGGTAATGTAGCTCAAGTTGATCAAGTTGGAGGAAGTGGTTTCCGTAATTGGGCACAACAAACTCAAGGTACTGGTGATGACGCTACTACTGGTAATGATGCTGGAATTACACAAACTAATGGTTTTAGAAATGCAGCTTATCAAAATCAAACAGGTGATAATAATACTGCAAGTGCTACACAAACTGAAGGATCTAATTTAGTTGCTGTACAGGATCAATCTGGAAATGGAAGTAGTGTACTGATTGAACAATCTGGAGATAGTAATAGAGCATTCCAAATTCAATCAGCAAATACATCTGCTGTAGAAGCTTTTCAATCTGGGGAAGGTAATTTATCAGTACAATTACAGTCTGGAGTTTTTGAATTTGGTTCAGTAACACAATCAGGAGAAGATAACAGAGCATTACAAGATCAACGTGGAGAATGGAATTTAGCAATATTAAATCAATCTGGACAAGATAACTTATCTATCCAAAACCAATTTGGATTTGGTGATGATGGTGTTAACTTTAATAATGTTTCTGATGTTACACAAATTAATGCTTTTGGATCTCAAGGACATGTATCTGTAACTACTCAACTTTTAGGAGCAGGTAATTTATCTGTTGTGAACCAAGGAATTACAGCTAATGGTCTTGGTAACTTTAGTGTTGTTGGACAATCTGGAGCATTTAATACTGCAACTGTTAATCAAAATGCAGGAGGAAGCAACTAAGGTAATTACTTTATTACTAGGATTTTATAAAATTATAATTAATTTTATAAAATCCTAAAAAATATTAAAGAAAGGGAAAGAGGTTAAATTACCTCTTTCTCTTATTATGAATAAAAAAAGAAAAATTTTACATGTAAAAAAAGTATTACTATGAAAACAAAATACATCACCTTGATTTTATTATTCTTTTTTACTTGTATTAACTATACTTTTTCTCAAGAACAAAAAGAAATAGATAATACAGTGACTAAGCTGATGTCTGATATTTTTAGTTTTAACAATCAAACTTCAAATTTTTTAATTCAGCAACAATTAATTACAGATGTTGTATCTAATAGATCTAATCAAAATAACTTTAATAATTCAGTTTTTATTAGACAGGTAGGTACAAATAATGAAATAGCAAGTTTTTCAAATTCTGGAAATTCTAATTTTGAATTTGATCAAAACGGTAATGACAACTCAATTAGTAGCTTAAATACCGCTAATAATGTTAATGAGTTTGTATTACAACAAGGTAATTCTAATCGTTTTATTAACGAGAATACAATTGCTAATTCTAACACAAGAGTTCTTCAAAATGGAAATAATAATAATTTCTCCAACTTTTCTTTTGGTAATGTAAATGAGGCTAACCTAGATATTACTCAAAATGGAAATAACTTGACATTTGAAAAATTTGGAACAAATGCATTGACAAATAGTTTACGATTTGTTCAAGAAGGAAATGCTAGAACAATAACGGTAAGAAGCTTTTAGTAGCTCTAATTAAATAAATTATATAAAAAATAAAATGCCTTTTAATAGAATTGTTATCATAATCATAATTTTGTGCTCTAAAACAATTTTTGGACAACAAATAACAAATCAACAAGTATTAGCTAAAATTAATACAGAAGAGGTTAATGATGTGATTAATATAAAAAGTACTGCAACAAATAAAGAAGGTGATATTAAGAGCTTGCGGTATGTTTTATATATAATTAAAACAAATCTTCAAACCTCTCAATCAAATAGAGAAGAAAAAACAAATCGGTTTATCTTAAATGCTTATCAGAGTAAAGATCTAGAAGTTACATCAATTAATAAAAACATAAAAGATAAAATAACAGCGCTATTATTAATTTATAATGAAGATAATAAATTAATAGGTAAAGATAGATTGGTAGTAATTAATGATAATGAAGCTAAAAAAGAGGTTAAAAAAGTTATAGGAAGTCAACAAGTTAATGATGGAATATCTATTACAGGTATTGTTACTGATAATACAAAAACAAAATCTGGAAGAGATTTTTACAGAGAGTTTTTTTCTGTATATACGTTAAGGCAAATCAATGCTAAACAAATAATTAATATAGAAGAAAAATTAAGCTTAGGAAGAAATACAAATATAGTTATATCAGCAGATGGTAAAGTTATTCATCAATTTCCAGCCAGGCCTAATACAGACTTCATCAAACAAATGACACAAGTCACTATTGAACAATTAAATAGACATATACAAAGTATTGAGAGACAAAAGCAGTTAATCACTCAATACTAAATAAAAATAAACCAAAAAAAAATTCTGTTATGAAAAAAATATTTACATTAATTATTTTTGTTATCGCATTAGGAACTTTACAGTCACATAGTCAAAAATTTGTGTATAGAGCTGTAAACCCTAATTTTGGAGGAGATACCTTTAACTTTCAATTTTTACTTCAAAGTGCTCAAGCACAAAACTCTTTTACTGCGCCTGCACAAAATAATCCTAATAATCAACTTTCTGATTTGGAGCGATTTACTCAAAACTTAAACAATCAGCTATTAAGTCAAATATCAAGAAGTCTTTTTACAAATCAATTTGGGCAGAATGGACAACTCCAAGAAGGAACATTTAGTTTTGGCTCTTTAGTTGTAGAAGTTTTTCCTTCAGCTGAAGGATTAGTAGTTGATATTTTAGATACTAATACAGGTGATCAGACGCAGATAGTAATTCCCAACCCCTAATTAACTTATACTATTAAGTGACCTTATGAAAAAGTATAAATTTTTTATAATGTTGTTTTTAACAACATTATACTACAGTTGTGGCACATATTTTAATCAACCTTTAGATAATCAAGAGGCAAGATTAGGAGAAAGTACAAGTGTGAGCAAATCTTTAACTAACTTACCCTTACCTCAAGAACGTGTCCCTGTTGGTGTTTACAATTTTAGAGATCAAACAGGACAGTTTCAACCAACAGAGGCGGGGAGTACATTTAGTACTGCAGTTACTCAAGGAACAACAGCAATTTTATTAAAAGCATTAGAAGATTCTAAATGGTTTCGCTTAATTGAACGTGAAAACCTAAATAACTTGTTGCAAGAACGTAATATTATTAGATCAACTAGACAAGAGTATTCTCAAGCAAATGGTACACAACCTGAACGCTTGAACCCATTATTGTTTGCTGGTATTTTATTAGAAGGAGGAATTGTATCTTATGATTCTAATATTGTTACTGGAGGGCTAGGAGCACGTTACTTTGGTATAGGTGGGTCTACACAATATAGGCAAGACCGTGTTACTGTTTATTTAAGAGCTGTATCTA
>CAZECB010000117.1:0-6612 GCA_964510745.1 uncultured Flavobacteriaceae bacterium
TGGAGCTATTTATTCAGCTACTTATAGAGCATGGTATTTACTTCATAACGAAGCTAATCGAATTAAACTCAAGCAAAATTTTAAGCCTATATATTTTATTCCCCCACATAAATTTATTCAAAATAAGATAAATTATGAAGCTCAGCCCTCTTCAATACAGTCAAAATTAAATGAGTATATACAGTTTTTAAAAGCTGAAAACTACAGCGATTCTAGTATAAAATCTTACAAAGGTCTTGTGACTCAGTTTTTGATATTTGTAAAGAAATTAGACTATTCAAAAGAAGATGTTTTACGCTATCTTGCTTATGTGAGAGATCAAGGGTATTCTGCATCTACCATGCGCCAAACAATGGCAGGTATAAAAAAGTTTTCTAGCTATAATAATAATATCGATCTTAATATGAACGATTGGAATTATCCAAGAAAATCTAAACCTTTACCTAAAGTAATTGCTGAACAGCAGATAAAGACAATGATTACCCAAACCTCCAATATCAAGCATAAGAGTATTATTGCATGTCTTTACGCTACGGGAATGAGAAGAGGTGAATTACAACGCTTATTAATAAAACATGTAGATGGCAAGCGAAATGTTATTTTAATAGTTAATGCCAAAGGTAGAAAAGATAGGGTAGTCCCGTTAAGCCCCTATTTAAAGCAACTATTACGTGAATATTACAGATTGTACAGGCCTAAAAAATATCTTTTTGAAGGAGAAAAGGGTGGTAAGTATTCTGGTACAAGTATTGCTAACATTATAAATAAAAGTGCCATCAGAGCTAAAATAATTGCTAAAGTGACAGCTCACATGCTAAGACATAGTTTTGCTACACATTTATTGGAGCGTGGTACAAGTTTGCGCTACATTCAGGAATTGTTAGGGCATAAGAGTAGTAGAACTACTGAAATTTATACTAAAGTAAGTACACAGTCATTACAAAATATTCCTAATCCGCTAGATAATTTATTCGAAACTTTAGATGATGATATTCCATTTTAAATAAACGTAATTACAAAAGAAATATCATCTTTAACTAAAAAGATATATTATACATCTTCGTTACGATAGAAAAGTTCCAATTAAATATTAAATCAACAATTATCTTAATAAAAACAAACAAAAGATTACACCTTTAGTACACTCAAATCGTTTATAAGCTCTTTAAATAAAAGTAAAGCTACTTTTTGTATTGGGAAAATAATTATATTTTTTATAAATAGAAAAACAATTTCTATATTTGTCTCGATGAAAATTACAAAAAATAAAACACGTAGGCATTTTTCTGCATTTCGTTTACGCAATCGCCGCTGCTAATTCTTCAATTTAGCATTTAATTAATTACGTCATTTTTATTTTTTTCACCCTTGTACAAATCAAATCTCATATTAAATTCTCAAAATTCAATTATTCTTTCGAATAATGAAATATTTGTACGCCGCTTTTTCTTTCGCCGTCGCTAAGGCGTGTCTATTCTTTTCTGAACTTAGGTGAGTCCGGTTCTTTTTTTCAATAGTATACATTTTAAAATTAATTTAATTCAACATCAAGATAATGAAAATCAGTATTGCTGATAAATCACATACCGTGTATGCAGATATTATTTGTAAAACAATTGCAGAAGCAGCTAATGTACGCGGTACAGGTATTGCAAAACGTACGCCTGAATACATCATTTCTAAAATAGAAAAAGGGAATGCTGTCATTGCTTTAAATGAAAATAAATTTGCTGGTTTTTGCTATATAGAAACTTGGGGACATGGCAAATTTGCTGCAAATTCAGGTTTAATAGTGCACCCCAATTATAGAGGGCTAGGCCTTGCTAAACAAATAAAACAGAAGATATTTAAACTATCTAGAAAAAAGTTTCCTATGGCAAAACTATTTGGAATTACCACAGGGCTTGCAGTAATGAAAATTAATAGCAGTTTAGGATATAAGCCTGTGACATTTTCAGAACTTACTACAGATCAATCCTTCTGGAAAGGTTGTCAAACTTGTAAAAATTATGATGTACTTCAACGTACAGAACAAAGCATGTGCTTATGTACAGGTATGCTATATGACCCAAATTCTGAAGAAAAAACAACTAAAGAAGTCAAAGAAACTACTTTCAAAAGGTTAAAAAATATAAAACAAACACTGTTTCTAAAAAAGAATAAAAAATGAGTAATTCAAAAAAAATAGTACTCGCTTATAGTGGAGGATTAGACACTTCGTATTGCGCTGTACATTTATCAAAATATAGAGATTTTGAAGTACACGCTGTAAGTGTAAATACTGGTGGGTTTACAGATAATGAGATTATATCTATTGAAGAAAAAGCATATGCAATGGGTGTGAAAACTTATAAAAATATAAATGCTATACCAAGATATTATAATGACGTTATAAAATATTTAATTTATGGGAATGTCTTAAAAAATAATACCTATCCGTTATCGGTAAGTGCTGAGCGAATTGTACAAGCTATTGAAATTATTGAATATGCAAAACACATCAATGCTAAATATATAGCTCATGGAAGTACAGGTGCTGGAAATGATCAAGTACGATTTGATTTGATTTTTCAAACACTAGCACCAGAAATTGAAATTATTACACCCATAAGAGATCAAAAATTATCAAGACAAGAAGAAATTGATTTCTTAGTTGAAAACGGAATAGATATGTCTTGGCAAAAAGCGAAGTACTCTATTAATAAAGGACTTTGGGGAACAAGTGTTGGAGGTGAAGAAACATTGATTTCAGTGAAACCATTACCAGAAGAAGCTTATCCATCACAGTTAGAAAATAGTGGTTTGCAAAAATTAACTTTAACGTTCGAAAAAGGTGAATTTATAGCACTAAATGGTGTTTCTAAAAATTCTGGAGATAATATTGAAGCATTAAACACTATTGCATCAAAATTTGCAATTGGTAGAGATATTCATGTAGGTGATACTATTGTAGGGATTAAAGGCAGGGTAGGGTTTGAAGCAGCGGCAGCAACAATTATTATAAAAGCACATCATTTATTAGAGAAGCATACCCTTACTAAATGGCAGTTACAGCATAAAGATTATATGGCTAATTGGTATGGTACACATTTGCATGAAGGTCTGTATTTAGACCCTATAATGAGAGATCTTGAAGCGTTTTTAGAGAGTAGTCAAAAACAAGTATCTGGAAATGTATTTGTGACTTTAAAACCTTATCATTTTACTTTAGATGGGATCAATTCAAAAAATGATTTAATGAATGTAAAGTTTGGAAGTTATGGTGAAGAAAATAAAGGATGGACTGCAGACGAAGCCAAAGGATTCATCAAAATTTATGGGAATCAAAGTAAAATATATCAAAGCGTAAACGAATGATACAAGTAGGAATTATTGGTGGTGCTGGCTATACAGCAGGAGAGTTAATACGTTTGCTGTTATTTCATTCTAAAGTAGAACTCAATTTTGTCTACAGTACATCTAATGTAAATAATTTAATTAGTGATATACATCAAGATTTAATAGGGAATATTGATATGAAGTTTACTAATGTTATTAACTCAGAAGTTGATGTACTATTTTTATGCTTAGGACATGGAAATTCTAAATCGTTCTTAGAGCAACATACATTTTCTAGCAATACTAAAATCATTGATTTAAGTAATGATTTTAGATTAAAAACTAATGCTACTTTAAACGAAAAAACATTTATATATGGTTTACCAGAACTTCAAAAAGAAGCTATTGCATCAGCTAATTATATAGCTAATCCAGGCTGTTTTGCTACTACTATTCAATTAGCATTATTACCACTAGCAAAACATCAATTGTTAAGTGAAAGTGTTCATGCTAATGCTGTTACAGGAGCAACGGGAGCTGGAGTGTCATTGAGTAAAACCACACATTTTACATGGAGAGATAATAACTTTTCATATTATAAACCATTTACGCATCAACATCTAGGAGAAATTGAGCAGAGTGTTACACAACTGCAAAACTCATTTAATTCTGAACTTGTATTTATACCCAATAGAGGTAATTTCTCGAGAGGTATTTTTGCAACGCTTTATACAAATTTTGATGGCAAATTATCTGAAGCAATTGATATATATCAAACTTATTACAAAGGCGAACCCTTTACTCATATAAGCTCAAATCAACTGCATTTAAAACAAGTAGTTAATACTAATAATTGCTTGATACATTTACACAAGCACAAAAGTAAATTACTAATCACAAGTTGTATCGATAACCTCATAAAAGGAGCTTCAGGGCAAGCCATTCAGAATATGAATTTAATGTATGGTTTTGAAGAAACAACAGGTTTACAACTAAAAGCAACTTATTTTTAATATTATGAATGTATTTGATGTTTACCCATTGTTCGATATCACACCCGTAAAAGCAAAAGATGTTTATGTATATGACGAAAATAATACAGAATACCTGGATTTATATGGAGGACATGCTGTGATTTCTATTGGACATTCTCATCCTGATTATGTTAAAAATATAAGTAGCCAATTAGAAAAAATAGGGTTTTATAGTAATTCTATTCAAAATCCGTTGCAAAACCAATTGGCAGATACATTAGGTAGGGTTTCTAATTGTGATAACTATCAACTGTTTTTATGCAATTCAGGTGCTGAAGCTAATGAGAATGCTTTAAAATTAGCATCATTCCATACTGGTAAAAAGAAAGTAATTGCTTTTAAAAATGGATTTCATGGGCGTACTTCGGCTGCTGTTGCTGCTACTGATAATACAAAAATTATTGCGCCTTTAAATGCACAACAAAGTGTTGAATTTCTTGATTTAGGAGATTTAGAAGCTGTTGAAAAAATGATGAATAAAAATGACGTCTGTGCAGTGATTATTGAAACTATTCAAGGCATTGGTGGTTTAGATGAAAGTGCTACAGAATTTTATCAAGATTTAAGCAAGTTGTGCAAATTTCATGATATTATTTTAATTGCAGATGAGGTACAATCAGGGTTTGGAAGAACAGGTGATTTTTTTGCATTTCAAAAGCATAATATTAGGCCAGATATTATTTCTATAGCAAAAGGAATGGGAAATGGGTTTCCGGTAGGAGGGATTTTAATTCATCCTAGAATCAAAGCGAACTATGGACTATTGGGAACTACATTTGGAGGTAATCATTTGGCTTGTGCAGCATCATTATCAGTTTTAAATGTTATACAGAATGAACAATTAATGGAAAATGCAAAAGAAGTGTCTGAATACTTTATTAAAGAAGCAAAAGGGATATCAAAGTTAAAACAAGTAAAAGGAAGAGGATTGATGTTAGGATTAGAGTTCGATTTTCCAATAGCAGAATTACGAAAGGCATTACTCTATGAGCATCATATTTTTACTGGGAATTCTAAAAAACCAAATGTGTTGAGAATCCTTCCGCCATTAACTATTCAAAAGAAGCATATTGATTTGTTTTTTGATGCATTGAAAGAAGTTTAATTTAAAAAGTCACTCACTTTCGTGAGCATAATATGAAGAAGTACACAAAAATATTTGATATAAATAACCTTTCTGATACTATAAAGGAGGCTATGAAATTAAAGAGTAATCCATTTAAATTTAAAACATTAGGGGCTAATAAAACCTTAGTCATGCTATTTTTTAATTCAAGTTTACGAACGCGTTTAAGTACAGAAAAAGCAGCAAAAAACTTAGGAATGGATGTGATGGTTTTAAATGTAAATGAAGCATGGAATCTAGAGTTTGAAGATGGTACTATTATGAATTTAAATACCTCTGAGCATATCAAAGAAGCTGCTCAAGTGATTTCTCAATATGCTGATATTATTGCAGTAAGAGCATTTCCAAGTTTAGTAAACAAGAAAAAGGATGAATCTGAAGTTGTACTCAATAGTTTTGTAAAGTATGCGGCAGTTCCTATTATTAATATGGAGAGTGCCACAGCACATCCATTACAAGCGCTTGCAGATGCTATTACTATTGAAGAATTAAAAACAAAACAACATCCAAAAGTAGTATTGTCTTGGGCGCCACACCCTAAAGCGTTACCGCATGCAGTAGTAAATTCATTTATAACCATAATGCAATGTTTGGATATCGATTTAACTATTACACACCCTAAAGAATATGATCTGAATCCTGAAATCACAAAAAAGATCTCTATTAGTTACGATCAAGAGGAAGCTTTGAAAGGTGCAGATTTTGTTTATGTAAAAAACTGGAGTAGTTATAATGCTTATGGGAATATTTTATCTCAAGATCCAAATTGGATGATGACTAAAAAAAAATTAGGACATGCCAAATTCATGCATTGTTTACCAGTAAGACGAAATGTTGTGGTTGAGGGTGCTGTATTAGATAGCGAACAGTCTGTTGTAATACAACAAGCTAATAACAGAACGTTATCAGCCCAAATTGTATTGAAGCAAATTTTAGAAATTTTATAAATCTTATTAAGTAGAACATTGATCAGTGTGAAATAAAGTGACTTTTAAAGTAAGACGAAACCTAATAAATAAAATAAATTCATGAAAAAACTCAAAATTGTAAAAATAGGAGGAAATATTATTAATAATGATACAACTCTATCTGTATTTTTAGAACAGTTTTCTAAACTAGAAGACCCTAAAATAC
>CAZECB010000118.1:0-6580 GCA_964510745.1 uncultured Flavobacteriaceae bacterium
TTAATCGAACTCAGGTTAAGAGATTAAAGTTAATGCTATTATGAATTTAGCACATCTTTTATTAATTATTTATTTTTAGATATATTTATAACAAAAAATTAACTAAAAACTAACGAATATGCTAACTAAAACAAATTTAATCTCAACATTAGCGACTACTTTTTGGGCATTTTTTGGAGGGTTCTTATTATGGGTCGTCATCGGAGATCCTCTATTAAAAGACAACATGCTAACCGCAGGTTTAATGCGTGATCCTGCAGACTATATTTTTTTAATTTTAGGGTGTTTTATTACTGCATTTGTGTTTTCTACAGTATATAGTAAGTGGGCTCTTAGCGTACATAGTATGTCTCAAGGATTACAATTTGGCATCTGGCTTGGTATTTTTATAGGTTTTGGGAGTGGTTTTATAGATTACGCTACTTCAAATATCCTTAACTTAAATGGTACTTTAATTAATGGCGGGGTTTATATTGTACATTTTGGAATTATGGGTGTTATTGCTAGTATAATTTATAAGAAAATGAAACCTTCTTCTGAGAAATAGAATTGAAAAATATTCTTTTAAAAACAACTGCATTAAGTAATGAGAGATTTAGTTGAATAAATCACTTGCTGATTTAATTTTATCTCCTAATTTATAATTGCTAGGTAGCTATCTCCTTTAATAATAAATGGCTTTATGGCACTAACATTTATACATAAAAAAATTCAACTAAATAATTACAATAACAAATTAAAATTAGTGGCTTCTGAAGATTTAGAATTCAAAACTTCTTAATTCTATAGTATATAATCTTTAGCAAGTAAACAAGTTCATTGATACTAAATTTCAATATATTTTCTTACATTGCGCATAGTATGCGCAACGTATACGTTTCCCCTCTCATGAGCAACCCTGTAAATAGCTTGTTTGAGGGGAGTTTTTAAATCCTATAAGAAAGAAGTGAAATAAATTATTTTATGACTATCTTTAACAAAAAACAAAGTTGAAAATCATTTTTCTTTACGTTAAAACGTATTTCTGAAACTGAAAAAATTTGATTATTTATTTTAATAAAAAAAGCCTCTTAATTCCAAAAAGCTTTCTTAATACGGTGTTAGCGATAAGATTCTCTTCGACTACACTCAGGATAACCTTCTCGTCTAGAAACATTTTAGCAAAAAAAAGCTTCAGTCATTTGACCAAAGCTTATATCTTTATATCGTGCGGGCGGGGAGACTCGAACTCCCACACCTCGCGGCACTAGATCCTAAGTCTAGCGTGTCTACCAATTCCACCACGCCCGCAATTAAAGTCCCGATACAAATCGGGATGCAAATATAAACAATACTTTCAAATTGCAAACTTTAGCAATTAAAAAAGATCACTTTTTAAAACCTGTTGGAAAACTTTTTAAATCGAGATCCCAAAACAATGGTAATAACACATATATCGAGACCGCAATCACAATCACAGAAATCACATTTAGCATAAATCCAGCACGGATCATATCTTTTATTTTTATAGCTCCAGAGCCAAATACTACCGCATTAGGTGCTGTTGCAATTGGAAGCATAAAGGCACAAGATGCAGCAATACAAGTTCCCACCATTAACCCATAAGGATGTACATCTAGAGCAATAGCTAAGGTTGCTAAAATGGGCATCATCAAGGTACACATGGCCATATTTAAGGTGACTTCAGTCATAAAATTAACAACCAAAATAATAACAAACAGCAATGCAAAAAACGGAACTCCATTTAATGCCCCCAACTGCTCTCCAATAAGTATCGTCAATCCTGATTCTTGAAATGCTGCTGCAATAGCAAAAGCACCACCAAAGAGTAATAATACACCCCAAGGGAGTTTTAAAGTTGTTGACCAATCAATCAAACGTTCTTCTTTTTTTGAAGTTGATGGAATTACAAATAATAGCATCGCCCCAATTAAAACAATAATGGTATCATTAACTGCTGGAAAAAAAGGCGTAATTAAAAACCGACGGGTGATCCAAGCAAAAGATATCACACAAAATACAGTTAATACCCATTTTTCTTCAGTTGTTATTTTTCCTAGTTTATGTAATTCGTCTTGGATAATATTTTTCTCTCCTAAGGTATCTACATTGCTTATTTTAAAAACATTACGGGTTAAATGTAGCCAGCAAACAAACAATAATAATACGGCTATCGGAAACCCAATATATAACCATTGATCAAATGCAATCTCAATATTATAAAACCGTTTTACAGCATCAGCAAAAATTAAATTGGTAGGCGTACCTACCAAAGTCGCCATCCCACCAATAGATGCTGCATATGGCAGTGATAATATCAATGCCTTTGCAAAACGGGTGTCTTCAGGAGTTTCAACGTCACTGTCGTTATCCTTAATCGTTTTTGATTGCTTAATAATAGACAAGGCTATAGGCAACATCATTACTGTAGTGGCAGTGTTGGATATCCACATGGATAAAAAACCTGTAGCGACTATAAATCCTAAAATAAGCTGACGTTTTTTAACGCCTATCAGCTTTATAATATTTAAAGCGATACGCTTGTGTAAATTCCATTTTTCCATCGCTAAAGCCAAGATAAATCCACCTAAAAACAGATAAATTAAAGGGTTAGCATAGGGTACTGAAGTGGTTCTCAAATCCATCACCCCTGTTAACGGAAACAGCAGCATTGGCAATATTGATGTCATTGCTATAGGCACTGCTTCTGTCACCCACCAAACGGCAATCCATACAATAGATGCTATCGTTGCCTTTGCAGGTTTTGGGATACTATCAGGCAGAAACAATTCTAATAACAAAAATAGAATTGGACCTAATGCAATGGCTATATTTTTTTTATTCAATGATTTCAATTTTCGATTTCAACTTCAGGCTCAGTTTCAATTTCAGAGTGGTAAATATATAATTCCCGAGAAGCAATTTCAGTATTAATTATTAAAAGTTTGAGTTTTAACAAACCTATAAGAGAGTATCATTCTATATAAACCCATTCTTTTTCCTATTTTTGGATGATATAATATACTTTTTATGCAAAATATAAAATCGTACATAAACACTAATAAAGATAAATTTTTAGATGAGCTTATTGAGCTTTTAAAAATCCCTTCTGTAAGTGCAGACTCTACTTATAAAAATGATGTTTTTAAAACAGCAGATGTTATTGCAGAACGTTTAAAACAAGCAGGGTGTGATCAGGTAGAAATTTGCCCTACTGATGGCTTTCCAATCATCTATGCTGAAAAAATAATAGATGCTAATCTACCTACCGTTTTAGTGTATGGGCATTATGATGTACAACCCGCAGATCCTCTAGAGTTATGGGATTCTGCTCCTTATGAACCTGTAATTAAAACTACCGATTTACATCCAGAAGGTGCTATTTTTGCACGTGGTGCTTGTGATGACAAAGGGCAAATGTACATGCATATAAAAGCCTTAGAGTTTATGACCTCTACCAATCAATTGCCTTGTAATATCAAGTTTATGATTGAAGGTGAAGAAGAAGTTGGTAGTGTTAACCTTTCTAAATATGTTAAAGAAAATCAAGAGAAACTAGCTAATGATGTGATTTTAATTTCTGATACAGGGATGATCGCTAAAGACGTACCCTCTATCACTACTGGGTTACGCGGTATGAGTTATGTAGAAATAGAAGTGACAGGACCTAATCGTGATTTACACTCAGGATTATATGGAGGTGCTGTAGCTAATCCAATTAATATTTTAACCAAAATGATTGCCTCGCTTCATGATGACAACAATCATATTACCATTCCTGGGTTTTATGATAAAGTTGAAAATTTATCTGATGCAGAACGTGCTGAAATGGCAAAAGCACCATTTTCATTACAAGGCTATAAAAACGCCTTAGATATTGCTGATATTCATGGTGAAAAAGGATATACCACTAATGAGCGTAACTCTATACGACCAACCTTAGATGTTAATGGTATTTGGGGTGGTTACATTGGTGAAGGCGCTAAAACCGTTATTGCTAGTAAAGCAAACGCAAAAATATCAATGCGTTTAGTCCCTAATCAAGATTGGGAAACTATTACAGAATTGTTTACTACACATTTTAATAACATTGCCCCTAAAAGTGTTACCGTAAAAGTAACACCTCATCATGGTGGGCAAGGCTATGTGACACCTATAAATAGTTTAGGATATCAGGCGGCGTCAAAAGCTTATGAAACCACGTTTGGAAAAACTCCTATTCCGCAACGTAGTGGTGGTAGTATTCCTATAGTAGCTTTATTTGAGGAAGAACTTAAAAGTAAAACTATTTTGATGGGCTTTGGTCTAGATAGTGATGCTATACACTCACCAAATGAGCATTTTGGAGTATTTAATTATTTAAAAGGCATTGAGACTATTCCGTATTTCTTTAAATATTTTACAGAGTTATCAAAGTAACATATTTTGAATGCTATGTATTAGATAAACTACATCAATAGTTATCGGGATGCTAACGCATAAAACAGTATCTAGACCTTTCAGGTTTTTAAAACCTGAAAGATCTAGATACAATAGGGTACTTGTTTACAAGGGCATAAAATGAAAAATAATCATCTTAATCATTTATTACTACTTACCGTTGCCACGGTATTTATAAGCACATCTGGTGCTTTAGGTAAATTTATTGAAATGCCTACTCCTGTTTTGGTATGGTGGCGTTCAATAATAGCTTTAATTATACTTTATGGGTATTGTCGTTATAAAAAGATTAGTTTAAAATTACGTCATAAAAAAGATTGGAGCACTTTTATTTTAAGTGCTTTATTTATGGGAGCGCACTGGATTACTTATTTCTATGCTTTAAAACTCTCAAATGTAGCTTTAGGGATGTTATCTTTATATACTTACCCTATAATGACCGCGTTATTAGAGCCTTTATTTTCTAAAACCAAAATAGATCCTATTCATATTCTCTTAGGCATTTTAGTTTTATTTGGAATCTATGTTTTAGCTCCTGAGTTTAATATTGAAAATCAATACATTAAAGGTATTTTATTAGGGCTTTTATCTGCTTTATGTTATGCCTTACGTACACTTATCATAAAACAGCATGTTGCAAATTATAATGGCACGATGCTAATGACCTACCAATTATTAATTTTAACTATTGTTCTAGCACCAACCTTAACATTATTTGACACATCTAATATAACAACACAATTCCCTTATGTTATTTTATTAGGCATTTTAACAACTGCTATAGGTCATACTATGTTATTGCATAGTTTAAAATATTTTAAAGTGAGTACAGCAAGTATTATTAGTAGTATGTTACCTATTTATGGGATTATTATTGCGTATTTCTTTTTAGGTGAAATCCCTACTTGGCAAACTTTTTTTGGAGGTTTACTCATTTTATCTACAGTAGTGATAGAGAGTATTCGGTTTCGAAAAATTTAAAATTTTCAACATATTGCCACTTATATCATTTATTAAAATTAGTAGTTATATCTTACTAAGTATTTTCATGGTTTAATTTTTTATATAAAAAAGCAAGCTTTGATCACCTATAATTTTCTATTAGTAATAATAAAATGAAGTTTTATTCTACTTTATTCATTTTAACTACAGATTCGCTTAGTATACCAACACACAGTGACATAATAATTTTTCCAAATGTAAAATTGCTTTTGAAGTCAAAGTAATTCTCATTATTTAGATATTCCATTATTAAATAATGGACTAATGCTGTAATTAATACTAAAATAATTCTTATTAATATTCTCTTCATGAAATGATAATTAATTATTTACCCACCACCAAAAAGCACCTACTACTGCAGTTATCACTCCTGTAACTGCTCCTTGAGCAATACAGCCTCCTACAGCTCCTGTAACTGTACCAATTACTGGTACTGCTAAAGTACCTGCAACAGCTCCTGCAATTCCTCCTCTTATACATCCAACAATGAATCCAGAAACTAAACCTTGTCCTATAGCTCTGCCTAAAGAAATTTCAGTACTAGTACTACTTATAATATATTCTTTAGAATTTATATTACTTAAATTTGATCTGGTTATCTCATTTGAGATATACTCTACCGCAGATTTAAATGAAAAAAAGATAAAGTGAAGGTTTTCTTTAACGATTTCATCTCCTTCGAAAGTATCTATCAATTCTTCATAGTAATTTAATCTATCCATAACCTGATTATCTTCTATTGTTAAAAACTCTAAGAACATAGGCTCCATAAAATTTTTGTATTCTTCATTACAAGAAGAACAGTCTATGTACTCTTGAATATTAGCTTCAGTCAAACTAAACTCTTCGGGTATTGAATTCGTAAAGGTAAATTCAAAATTTTCTGTATTAGATTGAGTGAAATTTGACGAAATTAATTGTATATCATCAGAGTTTAATTGATTAAGAAACTCTACTTGTTGTTGCCTATTTACTGATAAAATATTTGTTATGTACTCTCTATTTTCAGAAGTGTTTAGATTTTCTAGTAAAGTTTCTTCAACTTGTACTTCATCCTGCTCATTAGAACAGCTTATTGATAACATAAAAATCCCAACTAATAATAATCCTTTCATTTTTTTCATTAAAAAATATTTTA
>CAZECB010000119.1:0-6530 GCA_964510745.1 uncultured Flavobacteriaceae bacterium
ACAAATAGTGTTTTGGTATCAGATTATATGCAACACCATTTAAAACATCTGTTTCTTTGTATTTTTTGGCAAGAGAATTAAAATCAATAACGCCATCAATAGCACCATTAATAGGGTTGATAATAGCAACTCCATTTTTTTGCCATCTATTGGCATAAATTTTACCATTAACCCATTCTAATTCATTAATGTTACCTATCTTACCTTTGTTGGTAAATGCTTGTATATAGGCTTTTTCAATTAAGGTCTCAGGGTCTAAAACCCATATCTTTTCTGTACCATCACTTTTATAAATAACATCACCATCATTACAAAGCCCCCAACCTTCTGTACTTGCTCCATATTTAAAACTACTCTTCTTTTCAAACGTAATTTTATCATAAACAAAACCAATATTGGCTTCCCAAGTAAGCTGATACACATTATCATTTAAAATGGTAATTCCTTCTCCAAAATATTCATCGGCTAAATCAATACTTTTTAATACTTTTCCTGTTTTATAATCTACTTTCCTAAGCTGAGATTCTTTTCTTTGACCAGTACCTTCATATAACTCTCCATTATGAAATTCTAACCCTTGTGTAAATGCTTTAATATCATGCGGATATTCATTTAAAATATTAAAAGTATATACTTTAGGAGCTATATGATTTAGTATTGTAATTGTTTTATTTACTACTTGCATTTTTTCCCCATAATGCACAGTGGCTTTAATAACTTGACGACCTAATTTAAATGGATTTAAAGTTGATTTTGTGTCAATTTTTCTGCCATCTAATGTGTAATCTACAGAAGTGATAGGATGGTTTTTAGAATTTTGAATTGAAAGCTCTAGAGTTTCATTATTGCTAATGGTATGGTTTTTTCCTTTCGTATTTGTATTGATGAAAAAATCATTTGAAACTTTACTGGAGGCATCACCACAATTGTATAATAAAGTACTTAAAAATAAGAGTGTTAGTAACTTGGAAAATCGCATGATTGTTATTAATTTTCGAGCAAGTTATTTATTTAAATTCACTTAAAAAAATCATTGCACAACTATTAAAAGATTGTATCTTTGCAGCCGGCAAGTCCTACACAACTAGCTCCTGTTGAATCCTCCAGGGCGGGAACGCAGCAAAGGTAGACGGTTGTAGCAGTGTGATGTAGGTAGCTTGCCTTTTTTTGTGTCATAAAATTAGATTTTTTACTTTATAAAATCTATTGAAAATAATAAAAGATTTGTTAGCTATTGGCTGATAAATCTTTTTTGTTTTATGTCATTTTAATCAAATTCATTAGTAATTTTACAATTCAAATTATTCATTCTTTTTATTATGTCTAAAGTTGTTTTGATTACAGGTGGATCATCAGGAATAGGGAAGTCTATTGGTGAGTATTTGTTAGATAGAAATTTTACAGTCTATGGCACAAGTAGAAATCCTGATAAATACACTGACAGTAAATTTAAAATTATAGCTTTAGATGTATGTAATGCTGAAAGCATTACTACTTGTATTGAACAGGTTATTACTACTGAAGGTAAACTAGATGTTGTCATTAATAATGCAGGTGTGGGAATTACAGGCCCTGTTGAAGAAATACCAGAGGTAGAGATAAAGCGTAATTTTGAAACTAACTTTTTTGGACCTGTAAACGTTATCAAAGCTGTTTTACCTCAGATGCGCGAACAAAACTCAGGACTAATTATTAATATAACTTCTATCGCTGGATATATGGGATTACCTTACAGAGGTGTTTATAGTGCGAGTAAAGGCGCTTTGGAACTAATTACAGAATCGCTTAGAATGGAAATCAAAGATTTTAATATCCAGATGACCAATATCGCTCCTGGAGATTTTGCTACTAACATTGCAGCTGGAAGATTTCATGCTCCTATAAAAGATACCTCTCCCTATAAAAAATATAGTGACGTACTTACAGATATTGATGCACACGTAAATAAGAGTAATGATCCTATAGCTGTGGCAGAAAAAGTATTAAAAGTAATACAGACTAAAAACCCGAAGATACATTATAAAGTAGGAGCTTTTATGCAAAAATTTTCTGTTGTTTTACGTTTTATACTACCAGACAAAATGTACGAGAAAATGTTGATAAATCATTATAAATTATAACTGTTGATATTATTTCATATATTTTTTTAAGTACAGTTCATCTATATTGTAAATTCGCTTTGCGTTAGGGATTGCAGTGGCATCCTTTTTTGTTAGGTTGAGTGTAGCAAAAACCTAACAAAAAAGATATAGCGTAAAGCCCGACTTGAATTTTTACAAGAGTAGCGCCAAAAAAACAACCACTAAAATTTAAAATACTAGTTTATGAAATTTTTTATTGATACTGCTAATCTTGATCAAATTCAAGAAGCACAAGACCTTGGTGTTCTTGATGGCGTTACTACCAATCCGTCATTAATGGCAAAAGAAGGAATTACAGGGAAGGATAATATTATAAATCATTATAAGGCTATTTGTGATATTGTTGATGGAGATGTATCTACAGAAGTAATTGCAACTGATTTTGATGGTATGGTTAAAGAAGGAGAGGAGTTGGCTGCTTTAAATCCACAGATTGTTGTTAAACTACCTATGATAAAAGATGGTGTTAAAGCTGCAAAATATTTTAATGATAAAGGAATTAAAACCAATGTAACACTCGTATTTTCTGCCGGACAAGCTTTACTAGCAGCTAAAGCTGGAGCAACGTACGTGTCTCCTTTTATTGGTCGTTTGGATGATATCTCTACTGACGGACTGAATTTGATAGCAGAAATTCGCCAAATCTATAATAATTATGGGTTTCAAACTGAAATTTTAGCAGCTTCTGTACGTCATACAATGCATGTGATTGATTGTGCTAAGTTAGGTGCAGATGTTATGACAGGACCTTTAAAATCTATTGAAGGTTTATTAAATCACCCACTTACAGATATTGGTTTGGCTAAGTTTTTAGCAGATTACAAGAAAGGGAATTAAAAATATAAGGTTATAATAAATAAAAAAGCTTCACAATTGTTTAAATTTTGTGAAGCTTTTTTTAGGAAACAAATATGTTTTATAATGTTTTTAAAACGTTTAATAAACCTTGTGTAAACATGTTAGTATTAGAGTTAATAATAGTTTGATTTTTATCAACAACCATAACTTTAGATATGGGAGTAAGTGCAAGAATACGACGTGCTACTTCTGGATCTTTAAACTTATATTCATTTACTAAATCATATTGATGTTGACTTAGCATACGTTTCCATATATAATTTGAATTACCATTTATATTAACTGCTATAAAGTTTACATTAGGATAGTCTTTACGGAGTTTATTTGCTTTTTCATGACTATTTATAAAGTGATTTTTGTTAGCATTACTCCAAAAATAAATTACAGTTGGTCGGTTTGCAATAATTTTATTAATGCTTAGTGTTTGATTTAAGCCATTTATTATGGTTAAATCTGGAAATTTGTTACCAGGTTTTAAGCGTTTTAATGTATCATAAAATAAATTCATGTATTTTATGTCGTCTTCATTAGAGCTTTTTGCTAAAAATGAACTATATATTGCATCAGAATCTTCAACAGATGAGCTATTTGATAAAAAATTACGAGTTGCAAACTTTATAAGGTTATTTCTGATAGACTCACTAGTTACCAAGCTATCCATAAGCTGTAGCTTAATTAAATTAAATTCAACTGAACGTCTATTAAAGTAAGTTATTTTTTTGGTTTCTATACTTATATGTTTATTAACAGTTGCAAAATACTTGTCTCTAGCTAAATTGTTAAAGTGTAAAAATAAAAAATTATTGTAATGGAAGAAATCTTCTAAATTTTGATCACTATAATTAACATGCTTTCTAAAATCATAAAAATCATCAGGGAACATACTATAATTTATAGAAGAGTTATTTCCAAAATGTCTAGATTGATATAGCTCTTTGCTTGTATAATAATTATAATTAATAATAGAGTTTACAATTTCTTGAAATAATTCACTATTAATATGTTTTTGATTAAACTTTTCAAACTTAGCAAATTTAATATCTCTAATAGAGTCTAATTTTAATTGAAAGGCTTTAGGTTCCAACTTTGAAAACTTATTTGTTTCTCTAAATTCAGTTTGAAATATATTTGATAAATTTATTAAGTAATTATTTTTTTTTGATCCAGTACCAGAAAACACTAAAGATTCATCAAAATCTAACGTATTTAAACGAATCATGATACTATCTTGAGGCTCTAATAAAATAACTTGTACTTCTCCACCATGTACAAAAGAATGAAGCCCAGTTTTTAAATTTTCTAACTGATATGAAAACCTATTATTTTCGTCAAGATATAGCGTATCTATAGCACTATTAGCATAGTATAAAACAACATGATCATTATTAGGGTTTATAATTTCACCTCCTATAAAAGCTGTTCGAGAAACTTTGTCAGAATCAGAATTACAAGCCATTACAAGTAATGTTAATGAAAGTAGTAAAATGTTTTTCATTATGAAATGAACAGTAGTGTTATACAATAAATTAAAAATAATTAGTTAGTAAACAAAAATATGTTTTGAAAGTTAAAGAGCTTGTTAATGCGCTGTTAAATATTATTAATACTAGGTTTTACTTGTGATGTGGAGTGATTTTATCTACTTTTGCGGCAAACTTATAAAAGCTGTTTTTAAGAATGAAAAATAGTGATTAACAAGTTTATTAAGACCCTAATTTGTTTAGGGATAAATCATCTAATCATAAACTAAAGAAATAGAATGTTATCAGTTTCTAACTTATCAGTACAGTTTGGAAAACGTGTGCTTTTTGATGAAGTAAACACGACGTTTAACAATGGAAATTGTTACGGAATTATAGGCGCCAATGGCGCTGGAAAATCTACATTTTTAAAAATAATTGCTGGAAAGCAAGATCCTACTTCTGGACATGTACATTTAGAACCTGGTCGTCGTATGTCTGTACTAGAACAGAATCATAATTTATATGATGAACATACGGTTTTAGAGACAGTGATCATGGGTAATAAGCCTCTGTTTAAGATTAAATCTGAAATAGATGCATTGTACGCTAATTATTCTGATGAGAATGCTGATAAAATAGGTGAACTTCAAGTTGAATTTGAAGAAATGAATGGATGGAATGCAGATAGTGATGCTGCAGCAATGTTGTCTAATCTTGGTATTAAAGAAGATTTGCATTATACGCCAATGAGTGATGTTGATGGAAAACAAAAAGTAAGAGTATTATTAGCACAAGCATTATTTGGCAATCCAGATTTATTAATTATGGATGAGCCTACTAATGATTTGGATTACGAAACGATTGCATGGTTAGAAAATTTTTTAGCAAATTATGATAGTTGTGTAATTGTTGTATCTCATGACCGTCACTTTTTAGATGCGGTTTGCACACATATTTCTGATATTGATTTTGGTAAAATCAATCATTTTTCTGGGAACTATACATTTTGGTATGAGTCGTCTCAATTAGCGGCAAAACAAAGAGCGCAACAGAATAAGAAAGCTGAAGACAAGAAAAAAGAATTAGAAGAGTTTATAAGACGTTTTTCTGCTAACGTTGCAAAATCAAAACAAGCAACAAGTAGAAAAAAAATGATTGATAAACTTAACGTATCTGAAATTAAACCATCAAGTAGACGTTATCCAGCAATTATTTTTGAACGTGAACGTGAGGCAGGAGATCAAATTTTAAATATTGAAAAATTAAATGCTTCAATAGATGGAGAATTGCTATTTAAAAACATTGATTTAAACTTAACCAAAGGAGATAAAGTAGTTGTGTTTTCTAGAGATTCTAGAGCGACAACAGCATTTTATCAGATTTTAAATAATAATCAAAAAGCAGATTCAGGAAAATTCTCTTGGGGTATTACTACATCACAATCTTATTTACCATTAGATAATAGCCATTATTTTAATAACGACTTGACTTTGATCGATTGGCTTCGTCAATGGGCAACTACTGAAGAAGAACGTGAAGAAGTATATATTAGAGGGTTTTTAGGGAAAATGATTTTTAGTGGAGAAGAGGCGTTTAAAAAGTCATCTGTATTATCAGGAGGAGAGAAAGTACGTTGTATGTTATCTCGCATGATGATGACTAGAGCTAATGTATTACAATTAGATGAACCAACAAACCATTTAGACCTAGAGAGTATTACTGCATTTAATAACTCATTAAAAAACTTTAAGGGTACGGTATTATTTACAACACATGATCATGAATTTGCACAAACTGTTGCTAATAGAGTAGTAGAGTTAACACCTAATGGCGTCATAGATCGTTATATGACGTTTGATGAATACATGCAAAACCCTAAAGTAAAAGAATTGCGTAAAAAAATGTATGCCGTGTAGGTTATAATATAAAAAATATTAAAACGGTATTTAACCTTCATAAAAGACAAAGAAAAGAAGCAACTCACAATAATTAAAGAAGAAAATAATTTTAATTTTTTGTATGTCCGTTTAATGTCCATTAGCTGTAATGCTAGCTATGACTAGTCTAT
>CAZECB010000120.1:0-780 GCA_964510745.1 uncultured Flavobacteriaceae bacterium
GTGGTTATGTCTCTACTATTTTAGTTCAAGCAGGAACTTTAAAAATTGGAGATTACGTACTAGCAGGAAAAAATAGCGGAAAAATTAAAGCCATGCATGATGAACGTGGTCATGATGTACTTGCTGCAGGACCATCAACTCCAGTTTCAATTTTAGGGCTAGATGGTGCGCCACAAGCAGGAGATAAATTTAACGTTTTTGCAGATGAACGTGAAGCAAAACAAATTGCTGCTAAACGTACACAATTACAACGTGAACAATCGGTGAGAACACAACGTCATATTACCCTTGATGAAATTGGACGTCGTATTGCATTAGGAGACTTTAAAGAATTAAATATTATTCTTAAAGGAGATGTTGATGGTTCTGTTGAAGCATTGACAGATTCGTTCCAAAAATTATCTACTGAAGAGATTCAAGTCAATATTATTCATAAAGGTGTTGGTGCTATTACAGAAAGCGATGTGTTATTAGCATCGGCTTCAGATGCTATCATTATTGGGTTTAATGTACGACCAATGGGTAATGCGCGTCAAATTGCTGATAAGGAAGAAATTGATATCAGAATGTATTCTATCATTTATGATGCTATTAATGATCTTAAAGATGCGATGGAAGGCATGTTATCTCCAGTATTTAAAGAAGAGATTACAGGTACTGCAGAAATTAGAGAAATCTTTAAAGTTTCTAAAATTGGAAGCATTGCAGGATGCATGATCACCAATGGTAAAATATTTAGATCATCTAGCATACGTTTAATACGTGAGAGTGTTGTAATTT
>CAZECB010000120.1:790-6487 GCA_964510745.1 uncultured Flavobacteriaceae bacterium
TTAAAACGATTTAAAGACGATGTAAAAGAAGTATCTAAAGGATATGATTGTGGAATGCAAATTAAGAACTACAATGACATTAAAGAGAATGATGTTATAGAAGCATTCCAACAAGTTGAAGTTAAAAAGAAACTCAAGTAATACACAGTTTTAAATAAAAAAAGCGACCATTTGGTCGCTTTTTTTATTTATATATATTTAATTTTTTAAGACTATGTTTTTGGTGGTACTGGAAACGATTGAAGACACTTGTTTTTTAAATTAGATCTCTTCTTAAAAGCAGTAGAGCATTTACTTTTTAATTTAATTAAGGCACGCTCAACTTCAAGTCGTGTTCTAAAATTACCCAATAAAATTTCATAAGCAGGATAGGCTTGCTTGAGCTCAAAACGCCATTCGCTAAATGCACTTCTATAGGCAGAAAGTGCTTTTTCAGATTCATCACGTTGTCCTCTAAATGCACGAATAGTATAATTTTTTTTCGTTTCATTAACACTCTTTTTTAAAGCTAATAAACGAGTAATTGCATCATCTTGATTAACCGTTAGAGTAGCGTCTTGAATAGCAGTTACAATGGTGTCTCTATTGTTAGGTGGAATAATATCTTGAGCCATAATTTCAATACTATAAAACATTGAAAATAATAGCGTTAAAAAGCTGATTTTTAATGAAGCCCTCATCTTATTAAATTAAATTTGTTACAAATGTATAATATATAAACATAAACATTACAGTTTTTATTATTTAGAATCTTTATAAATTAGAAATAACGCTTATCTAACATTTCTAAAACGGAGTATAAGTATTACTTTTGCATGAGATTTTTATAACCGAATATTTTTATATTTATATGAAAAAATCGTACCAAAAATTAGAAGATAATCCTACTAACGATATGAAACAGGTGATATACCGTAATACAACTTCAAGAATTCTACTTTTAGGTTTTGTTTTTATAACTTCTTTATTTTCATCCTTATCAGCTCAAGAAGGTGATGCAACTGCTGGAAAAGCATTGTTTAATACTCATTGTGCTGCATGTCATAAATTAGATAAAAAAACAACAGGACCTGCACTACGTAATGTAGAGCTACGTTTGTCTGAAGATGCAGGTTTAGATCGCGCATGGATATATGATTGGGTTAAAAATAATACAGCAGTTATTAAATCCGGCGATGCGTATGCTAACAAGATTTATAATGATTACAATAAATCTCCAATGACTGCATTTCCGCAGTTGTCTAATACAGATATTGATAATATTTTAGCGTATACAGCGCAACCAAAAGCAGAGAAAAAAGTTATTACTGACTCAGGATCAGGTTCAGTCAATGAAGGAGGAAACGGATCAGGAATTTCTAAAACCCTTTTATTAGGAGCTTTAGTAATCCTTTTCGGTTTATTAGCAATGGGCTTAATTATTGTGAACAGAACATTGAAACGTTTTGCTTCAGAAAAAGGAATAGAAACTGAAGAAAAAGTAAAAGGAAAATCACTATGGGAAGCCTTTGTTAAAAATCAATTCTTATTACTAGTAACTGCAATATTCTTCTTGTTAACTAGTGGGTATTTTGCATACGGATACTTTATGCAAGTAGGTGTTGATCAAGGGTATCAACCTGTTCAGCCAATACATTTCTCACATAAAATACACGCAGGAGATAATAAAATAGATTGTAAATACTGTCACTCTTCAGCTAGAGTAAGTAAAACTTCTGGAATTCCATCACTTAATGTATGTATGAATTGCCATAAATCAATTTATGAATATAATGGAGAAACAACTGCTGAATATTCTAAAGATTTTTATGATGGTGAAATTAAAAAATTATATGAAGCCGTAGGTTGGGATGATGCAGAACAACAATATACTGGTGAAACAAAACCAGTTGAGTGGGTTCGTATTCATAACCTTCCAGATTTTGCATATTTCAATCACTCACAACACGTTACTGTTGGAGGTGTTGAATGCCAAACATGTCATGGCCCAATTCAAGAAATGGAAATTGTAGAGCAATTTGCACCGCTAACAATGGGTTGGTGTATTAATTGCCATAGAGAAACGAATGTGAAAACAGAAGGTAATGCGTATTACACAAAAATACACGAGCAATTATCTAAAAAATATAATGTAGATAAGCTTACCGTTGCAATGCAAGGTGGTTTAGAGTGTGGTAAGTGTCATTACTAAAAACAATTTGTTTTTTAGTGTTTCCGAGAAATCGGAAATCTTAGTCAATAGAGAAAATTAAAATAAATTATCACACTGAGCTTGTCGAAGTGTAAAAAATAATAAGAATTATAATTCAATTATAATATGTCATCAAACAAGAAATACTGGAAAAGTGTTGAAGAACTAAACAAAAATAATAGTTTGGTTGTTGAAGCTTTCAAGCAAAAAGAGTTTGTTGAAGAAATTCCTACAGACGAGTTTTTAGGTGATAAAGATACGTTAGAATCTTCTAATACGTCACGTCGTGATTTCTTAAAATATGTTGGTTTTAGTACTGCAGCTGCAACATTAGCAGCTTGTGAAGGCCCTGTAGTGAAATCAATACCTTATGTAGTACAGCCAGAACAAATTGTTCCTGGTGTTGCAAATTATTATGCAACGTCTATTGCTAATGGGTATGATTTTGCAAACGTTTTAGTAAAAACACGTGAAGGTCGACCAATAAAAATTGAAAATAATGGATTAGCGACATCTAGTAAAGGTGCTAATGCTAGAATCAATGCTTCAGTTTTAGATTTATATGATAGTTTAAGAGTTCAAGAGCCTAAGAAACTAGGGACTTCTATTTCCTGGGATACTTTTGATGCAGAAATGGCTACTAGATTAAATAGAACATTAAGCGCTGGTAAAGAAATCGTGTTATTGACACAAACATTTGCAAGCCCTTCTACATCTAAATTAATTTCAGAATTTAAAGAAAAATATGGAAATGTTCGCCATGTAGTATATGATGCCATATCAGAATCTGTAGCAATTGAAGCATTTCAAAATGCATACGGAGAACGTGGTTTAGCTAATTATGATTTTTCTAAAGCTAGCACAATCGTATCTATCGGAGCTGATTTCTTAGGAGATTGGCAAGGTGGTGGATTTGATTCTGGATACTCTCATAGTAGAGTTCCTAATCATGGTAAAATGTCACGTCACATTCAGTTTGAGTCAAACATGACACTTTCTGGAGCTAATGCTGATAAGCGTGTGCCTCTAACACCTACAGAACAGAAAAAAGCACTCGCTTTATTATCAAATAAAATATTAGGAACTTCAGCAAATGTTAGTGGTTTAGCAGCAAACATTCAAGAAGCTGTAAATAAAGCAGCATCACAATTATCACAAGCAGGTCATGGTGGTGTTGTGGTTACAGGAATTCAAGATGTAAATGCACAGCGTTTAGTGCTTGCAATTAATGAAAAATTAGGAAGTACAGCATTTGATACTAAAACACCTATTAAAACCAGACAAGGTGATGATAAAGCAGTAACTCAATTAATTTCGGATATGAAATCTGGAACTATTGGAGCTCTTATTATGAGTGGTGTTAATCCATCATATACATTACCAAATGCTTCAGAGTTTAATGAAGGGTTAAAAAAAGTAACAACGTCAGTAGCATTCTCAATGAAAGAAGACGAAACATCTTCATTATGTACGTTTGTTGCCGCAGCACCTCATTATTTAGAATCTTGGGGAGATGTGGAGTTAAGTAAAGGACACTTTAGTTTAATACAACCAACCATTCGTCCATTATTCAATACAAGACAATTTCAAGAGACATTATTAATATGGAATGGAAGTACTGAAACGTATCATGATTATATTAAAAGTAATTGGTCTGAAAATATATTAAACGAAAGATCTTGGAATCAAGCATTACACGATGGTGTTTATGCTGGAACTAATCTTGAAGTAGAAGAAACAGAAACAACAGATATAGATGTTGAAGCAGTAGCTGCTAGTCATAGTGCAGCTGCAAGCGCTTTAGGAACTGTATCATCAAAAGGATACGAGTTAACCTTATATCCTAAAACAGGAATGGGAGATGGACAACAAGCCAACAATCCATGGTTACAAGAGTTTCCAGATCCATTAACAAGAACAACTTGGGATAATTATCTAACTATGTCTGAAGCTGATGCTAAAGAGTTAGGGTTTTATTTAGAAGAAAGTACGTTCTTTTCGCAAGAAAGACATGATGCAACAGGTGGTCTTAATGGTAAATATGCAAATCTTACTGTAAATGGAGTTACTGTAAAAGTACCAGTAATGATTCAACCAGGACAAGCCAAAGGATCTTTTGGAATGTCATTTGGTTATGGCCGTTCATTAGGATTAAAAGAAGAAATGCAAACGGGTGTTAATGCATACCCATTATATAAAGATTTTAATACTATTCAAAATGTAACTATTGAAGCAGCTTCAGGAAAACATGAATTTGCATGTGTACAGTTACAAAATACTCTAATGGGTCGTGGTGATATTATTGTAGAAACGACTTTAGAAGTATTTAATACTGAAGATAAAGAACACTGGAATCCAGTACCTATGGTGTCATTAAACCATGAGGAAACTCCAGTAACCTCTCCAGATGTTGATTTATGGGATGAATTTGATCGTTCAATTGGGCATCATTTTAACTTATCAATCGATTTAAATGCGTGTACAGGATGTGGTGCTTGTGTGATAGCTTGTCACGCTGAAAATAATGTTCCTGTAGTTGGTAAAGAAGAAATTCGCCGTAGCCGTGATATGCACTGGTTACGTATTGATAGATATTACTCATCTGAAGACACATTTGCAGGTGATGATCATAAGAAAGATGATTTCTCAGGATTATCTGGAGATAATGGTTCACTAGGCGGTTTTGGTCAATTAGAAGACCCAGCAGCAAATCCACAAGTAGCATTCCAGCCAATTATGTGTCAACACTGTAATCACGCACCTTGTGAAACAGTATGTCCAGTAGCAGCAACATCTCACGGACGTCAAGGGCAAAACCATATGGCGTATAACCGTTGTGTGGGTACACGTTACTGTGCTAATAACTGTCCCTATAAAGTACGTCGTTTTAACTGGTTCTTATACAACGGAAATGATGAGTTTGATTTCCATATGAATGATGATTTAGGGCGTATGGTAATCAACCCAGATGTTACAGTTCGTTCTCGTGGGGTAATGGAAAAATGTTCAATGTGTATTCAAATGACACAGAAAACAATTCTAGATGCAAAACGTGATGGACGAGAAGTAAAAGCTAATGAATTTAAAACAGCATGTTCTGCCGCATGTGGTAACGGAGCAATGCAGTTTGGAGATATAAATAATAAGCATAGTGATATCACTGCGCTTAAAGATAATAATAGAGCGTATCACTTACTTGAAAGTGTAGGTACTAAACCAAATGTGGTGTATCAAACTAAAGTAAGAAATACAAAAGAAGCATAATAAATTAATCAAGAAATAATTATAAAAGGATATGGCGTCTCATTACGAAGCACCTATTAGAAGACCTTTAGTAACAGGTGAAAAATCATACCATGATGTAACTGTGGATGTAGCAGCACCTGTAGAAGGACGAGCAAATAAACAGTGGTGGATTGTTTTTTCTATCGCTCTAGTAGCTTTCCTTTGGGGAATAGGTTGTATAATATATACAATATCAACAGGTATTGGTACTTGGGGATTAA
>CAZECB010000121.1:0-6476 GCA_964510745.1 uncultured Flavobacteriaceae bacterium
ATTTCTTGATTGAAATCTTTAAATTCATCACGAGCAGAGGCATAAGGCTTTAAAGTCTTAATTCTTGGTCTTATGCTATTATTTATATTAAATTCTTTCATCATTTGTCATTCTGAATTTATTTCAGAATCTAATTTATTTTTTCAAATCATTCAACCTTAAAGTTACCGCATTTTTATGTGCTTGTAACCCTTCAGCTTCTGCCATTAACTCAATGGTGTTTCCTATATTTTGAATGCCTTCTTTTGTGATTTTTTGATAAGTAATACTTTTTGTAAAACTATCTAAATTCACTCCTGAATAGGATTTAGAAAACCCATTGGTTGGTAAGGTATGATTAGTTCCAGAGGCGTAATCGCCAGCACTTTCAGGGGTAAAGTTACCTATAAATACAGATCCTGCATTATTAATTTCATTGACATACAATTCTTCATTTTTAGAACAGATAATGAAATGCTCTGGAGCATATTCATTGATAAGTTCTAAAGCGATTTGATCAGTTTCTACATAAATCAATTTTGAATTCGCAATTGCTTTTTCAGCTATACTTTGACGTGGTAATGCTTTAACCTGAATTTCAATTTCACTGGAAACTGAATTAATTAACTTCATAGATGTTGATACTAAAATTACCTGACTATCTGCACCATGCTCTGCTTGACTTAGTAAATCTGATGCTATATAAGCAGCATTTGCAGAATCATCAGCAACTACTAACAACTCACTTGGCCCAGCAGGCATATCAATGGCGACTCCGTATTTTGTTGCCAATTGTTTTGCAACCGTTACAAATTGATTTCCTGGTCCGAAAATTTTATACACTTGCGAAATTGTTTCCGTTCCAAAGGTCAATCCAGCAATGGCTTGAATACCTCCAACTTTGATGATTCTAGTCACACCACATAATCTTGCTGTATATAAAATTTCATCAGCAATTTTCCCTTCTTTATTTGGAGGTGAGCATAATACAATCTCTTTACAGCCTGCAATTTGTGCAGGTACCGCTAGCATCAATACTGTTGAAAATAATGGCGCCGTTCCACCAGGAATATATAAGCCTACGTTTTCAATTGGTTTTTTCTGTTGCCAGCATACTACTCCAGGTGTAGTTTCAACTTTAACAATTTCAGTTTGTTGCGCTTTATGAAATACTTCAATATTAAGCTTCGCTTTTTTAATTGCTGTTTTTAAAACTTCAGAAACGTTTTGCTCAGCAAGATTGACTTCCGTCTCAGTGATTACATTCGATTCTAAAGTCACTCCATCAAACTTAGCGGTATACTTTTTTACAGCTATATCCCCTTGAGTTTTCACCTCTTCAAAAACCTGATTTACTGTAGTTTCAATATCATTTACAGTTTGCGTAGGTCTCTGTAAAATTGTTGGCCAAGATGATTTTTTAGGATTATTGATAATATTCATTACAATACCATTTTTTCAATTGGACAAACTAAAATACCTTGTGCGCCTTTAGCTTTTAATTCATCAATAATTTCCCAAAATGCATTTTTACCTATGACAGAATGTACAGAACTCCAACCTTCATTTGCTAATGGTAATACGGTTGGACTTTTCATTCCTGGTAGGATATTAATAATTTCATCTAATTTTTCATTAGGTGCATTTAATAAAATGTATTTAGAATCTCGGCCTTTTATTACAGATTGAAAACGAAATTGAATTTTATCTAATATCTTTTGATTCTCTTCAGAAATTAATGGAGAAGCGACTAAAACTGCTTCTGATCTTGAAACAACTTCTACTTCTTTTAAATTATTTTTAAAAAGAGTACTTCCACTTGACACAATATCAAAAATACCATCTGCAAGACCTATACTAGGTGCTATTTCAACAGAGCCATTAATAATATGAAGGTTTGCTGAAATATTATTGGTCTTTAAGTACTTATTAATTGTATTTGGATAAGACGTCGCTATTCGTTTTCCTTCAAAATATTGAAGTCCTGTGTAGTTCTCGCTTTTAGGAATCGCCAATGACACCTTGCATTTTGAAAATCCTAAACGTTCTATAATAGTTATATCTTCTGCTTTTTCAACCAACACATTCTCTCCAATAATTGCAATATCTACTACACCATCTCTAAGGTACTGAGGAATATCTCCATTCCTTAAATAAAATACTTCTAGAGGAAAATTTCTAGCTGATGCTTTTAGCTGGTCTTTACCATTATCAATAGAAATTCCTATATCCTTAAGAATTTTCATTGAATCGTCATGTAAACGTCCTGATTTTTGAACTGCAATTTTTAGCATAATATGTTTAGTTATCTTATTTTTTAATTAAAAAACCCGCTTGAATGGTATCAAACGGGTTTAAAATATATTTTGATTTTACTCAATACATTATTACCTCGCTTGATAGCCAGTATAAAAATGATGATGATGTAATTGAATAAAATTCATTTCTTTTTTTCGTTGCGCAAATATCGGTTTTTTATCTTAATGTTTGCAACTATTTTAAGGATTTTTAACAAAAACAACTAAATTAGTTATTTCCTAATATAAGTGGTAACCCACTATCTCCAGAACCAATAACAATAACTTTACTATTTGGTGATTCTGCTAATTTTGTAGTTGCTTCTATTCCTTTATCTTGAAGAATTTTATCTGTTAATGATGCACTTAAAATTTTATTAGCTTTTGCTTTACCCTCTGCTTCAATAATTTGTTTTTCAGCTTCTTTTTGGGCTGTTACTAATCTAAATTCATACTCTAAAGATTCTTGTTCTTGTTTAAGCTTTCCTTCAATGGCTTGCTTAATAGTTTGAGGTAGTTTTACATCTTCTACCAAAACACGCTTTACATTGACAAATTGTCCATCGAGTTCTGCTTTTACTTCTTCTAGAATTTCTTGTTCAATTACATCACGCTTACTTGAATATAATTGTTCTGGAGTATAGCGCCCTACAACGCTACGTGCCGCAGCATTAATTGCAGGATCTAATAGTTCACGTACATAATCTTCACCTTTTGTTTTGATTAATGCTCCTAAATTACTGTATTCAGGCTCATACCAAATAGTCCCGTTTACTTGAACTTCTAACCCGTTTACTGATAATACATTCATTTCATCAGAAATAGATTGTTGACGTACTTTTTGAACTATCATACTATTCCAAGGTGCTACAATATGAAACCCTTCTCCATAGGTATGTTCTGTATTAATTCCATCTCCAAAACGTTCAAATAAAACGCCTCCCTCTCCAGGCCCGATGGTAACTGCTGATTTTGATATTAATATGATTAATACCACTACTATAAAAATTATTGGTAGCGCGATTTTTGGTAATTTTTCCATTATTATTAATTATTTATTGTTTTAATTTTTGTTAAATAAGTCCGTTATACTTTCTTAAAAACCACTCTATTGCTAAGCTTAATGCAATTAGTGCTAATAAGAATTTAAAATCGATTAAAGGTACAATATTTTTAGTGCTCTTTTGTAGGGTGACAAAACGAGAATCATTAATTAAACTATTGTATAGAGCTTCCGTATCTTGACTAAAATAACTAGCGCCTTTGCTATTAGTAGCTATAGCTTGTAATTTTGTTACATTAGCATTTAAAAATTGTTGTTCTACATTGTAATCTAAAATACGTAAACGTCCAGATTGTGTTGCTTCAGATCCATTCGCTCTTACTGTAAAACTATATTCTGAAGGTGATAAACCACTCAAATTTAATTCGTAATTATTCTGTTTTAATACAAAAGGAATTGTTTGTTCTTCACCAGAATTAATATCTTTTAAAATGATTGATAGTTTTGCTTTAGCATCAAATTCATAATTTTTATTGAAGAATTGTGCCGTTAACTTCACGTTACCATTGCCATTATAAAAAGAGTCATAATTTAAGTTGAGTCGGCTTCTTTTTTTGTTAGATGCTAAATATTGAATCATTTTACCTATAAAATCATCAAAGCGTTGAAATGATTTTTCATTAAGATAACTTTGTGCTCTCCATCTCCAAATTCCTTCTCCAAATAAAATAGCCTCTCTTTGATTTAAGTTTTCAAAAGTAGCTAGTAATGGCTCACTTAACGTATTATTATTAACGCGTTTATAAAGTAATATATCTGAAGGTGTGTTAAATGTAATCTCTCCAAATTCTGAAACTAATGGCGGAAACCCATCAAAACCAAGATCTTCAATAATAAATGTTGAAAAATTAGAATTTAATACCGGTAGAAAATCCTCTGTCTGTCTTGTAATTTGTTGTTTATAGTTAGATTGAATTGTGTTTAAAAATGACCACTGTGTTTGTTTACCTGCTATAATAAATTTGTTGTCTCCAGATGTATTTAAAGCTTCAAAAACAGGTTTAAACGTAGTATTAGGCTGATATAAAATAGCTAGTTGAAAATTATCTTGTTGCGCAAGATATTCATTAGGAGTTATGATGCTTACACTACGCTGCTCATTAGTTAAAATAGCTTTTTTGAGTGCACCCAAATCAGGATGAATTATAGAACTGACAATAGCTACATTCGTTTTTTGATCAATAACTTCTACCGCAAAAGGTTTAATATTATTTATTTTATTTTTTTCAGACTCTAAAGGAATAATCTGTGCAGTATATGATGTGACACCTATTCTATTTGCTGGTAAGTTTAAGTTAATAGTTTTTGAGCTTTGGGTTTTTGAAAATTTTAAATTTTCACGATACACCGTTTTATTATTTGAAGTAATAATTAATTGTGTATTTGTAGATGCATTACCATTATAAACTGCAATTACTTCTACAGGGAATTTATTATTTAAATAAGCATACTTATTAACATTAAGCTGTTGAATTTTTAAATCTGAATATGTAATGGTATCACCAAGAATAATAGGGTATATAGGCTGATTGTATTGTTTGGATACAAACTCGTAATCTAACCCATAAGTTTGATTTCCATCTGTAATAACTACTGTAGGAGCAAGAGTTGTTTTATAAATTTGGGATAACTCTTTAAAAACTGTTTCTAAATTGGTTTGAGTCTCTGTAAACGAGATGGAGTCATTACTCGTTACTAGATTTTGCCCAAATGTATAATATTGAATATTAAATTTTTCATTTAAACGTTTATCATTCTTTAATTTTTCTATGCTCTCTTTTGCTACAGCATCAAATTTTAAATGTTTTATAGATTCTGAATTGTCAATTGCTACAACTAAATTAGGTTTTTCATTATAAATAGAAATTTTCTCAAACTTTGGATTGATAATTAGCAATAGGATTGATAATAGTGTTACAAATCGTAACCCAATAAATAAAAGACGACGTTTATTTGAAGTTTTTCTATACTGAAACAGAGCTAAAAATAGCGCTGCTATGACAGCAATACTTATAAATAAAAGAGTTTGTAAACTCACTATTTTTTTGTTTAATTATATGGATGTCCTTATTAAAAGGAATTAATTAAGTTAACATCCCACCATCAACATTTATAGTTTGACCTGTAATGTAAACAGACAAATCACTTGCTAAAAATACACAAGCATTGGCAATATCTTCTGGTGAACCACCTCGCTTTAAAGGGATAGCATTACGCCATGTATTTACAGTGTCTTCATCTAATTTAGCAGTCATTTCTGTTTCTATAAACCCTGGAGCAATGACATTACTTCTAATATTTCTTGACCCTAATTCTAACGCTACAGATTTTGAAAATCCAATAATACCAGCTTTAGAAGCCGCATAATTAGTTTGCCCCGCATTTCCTTTTACACCAACTACAGAACTCATATTAATAATAGAGCCTTTGCGTTTTTTCAGCATAGTACGTTGTACGGCTTTCGTCATATTAAATACAGATTTTAAATTAACTTCAATGACTTTATCGAAATCATCTTCACCCATACGCATCAATAAATTATCTTTAGTAATCCCAGCATTATTGACTAAAATATCAATATTACCAAACTCCTCTAAAACAGTTTTTACTAGGTCTTGAGATTGTTCATAATCAGCTGCATTACTTTGATACCCTTTTGCTTTAACACCTAATATATTTAGTTCTGCTTCTAAAACATTAGCTGCATCAACTGATGAACTATAAGTGAATGCTACATTAGCGCCTTGTTGTGCAAAAACGGTGGCAATCCCTCTACCTATTCCTCTGCTAGCTCCAGTAATTATGGCTGTTTTTCCTTCTAATAATTTCATGATTGAATTGTAAAATAGTTGTTGTTCAAATATAGGAAATACAAGTTGCATCAAATAAAAATACCTCACAAAATCTTGTGAGGTTTTTAACAGCTATATGTTTCGTTTTGAAATAACGTTACACTATACTTAATTAAGTTATGTGAAATGTATTTGAAATAAATATGAAGAGTTTTAATACCTCAAACTCTATCTCTATACAACTAAAAGCATTTATAAAAATTAAAAAAACCACATCTAAATGAAATGGTTTTTTGTTTTATTTTAGATAATTTTTTTATTTTTTCAACTGCTCACAGTCTACAA
>CAZECB010000122.1:0-6432 GCA_964510745.1 uncultured Flavobacteriaceae bacterium
AAAATCTAAACCATAATCACGAGTACTCCCTAAATTAGTTGGTGTAAAAGTAATTAAATTGTTTGCATTGTCTTGTATCGGTATTTGAATAATATTATCATCTCTATTACTATAATAAGCTTCAATTACAAAGTGATCTAAAAATGAAGTACCTAATATAATTCTATTTTCAAAAACAGGTTGCAAATTAGGGTTTCCAGAAGCAATAGAGTTATCTGTTACAAAAAAACGAAACGGATTCAGGTTACTGTAATTTGGGCGTTCTAAACTTCGTTTATAATTTGTATACAAGCTAAATGATTCTGTGGCTTGATAAGTTAAATTTACTGTTGGAAAAAATTCTGAATAGTCTTGTGTATTAACATTTCCTAAAAGCACCGATTGACCTTCAATATCTGTATGTTCAAAACGTAAGCCCCCTCTAAAATTCCATTTATCCCATGCTTTGTCATAGGTTATATATGCTGCATAAATTTTTTCGTCATAATCAAAAGCATCCGTGTTATTAGGATCTAATGTTTCAACCCCATTGTCAATATCATTTTGAATAATAATACTATTGCTTTCAATGTCAGAAGCTTTAAACCCTGCTTCAAAATTACTGGTTTCGTTAATAGGTAATGAATAATCTACTTTATAAACAAAAAACTTAGTGTCTTGATTACTTGCTGTATTAAAAGCAGTAATTGAATCTAAAGTATTTATTGCAGAAAAATAGTCGCTATTTACATTTTGATCTCTTTCATAATCATAATCTGTGTGCGTCGCGCTTAACGATAATTTTGCATTATTTTTAAAGTCATGTACGTAATCTATACTATAATTAAAATTATCACGTTCATTATTAGTTTGATTATTAGAGTTAAAACTAAATAATGGATTATTTGTATTGTCTGTAATTCTTGTATTTCCTAGAGTTTCATATTCAAAATACGGTAGTATCTGCCCATTAGCAGAAAAGCTTAATGTACTATTTTCATTTATAAAATAATCAAAGTTTATATTAAAATTATGTGTTTCAAAGTTTGTTTCTCTATCTAAATTAGCATTCCATTGTTGCGTAAGAGCTCCATTATTCAAAAAATTAATACGCTGTATATCTTCTCTGTTTATTTTATTCTTCCTGTAATTATAACTAGCAAACACATTAATTTTTGAGTTTTTATAAAAATTAGTGATCCCGTAATTAGATCTAGGAAAAACACCTTGCGTATAATTCGCAAATACACTTCCTCTATATCCTGTAATTAAGTTTTTAGACATAATAACATTTAATACTACACCACTATCAGCATCATATTTTGCAGATGGATTTGTAATAACTTCAATAGATTTTACTGTATTTGCAGGTGTACTTTCTAAAAGTTGTGCTAATTCAGACCCTGTTAAGTTTACTTTTTTATCATTTATATATACTGTTGCAGTACTATTTTTAATTTTAATAGCATCATCTATAACCAAAACACGAGGTGTGCTTTTTAGTACCTGTAAAATATTTCCTTCTATTAAAGCACTGTTTTCAACATTAAATATTAAGCGTCCAGATTCAACTTTAATCGTTGGTTTTTTTGCAACAATTTCTATTGAAGAAAGTGCTTGTAACTCTTCTTTTAGAATAATATCAGAAATAGACATATTTTCTGTAACTGAAATTGTTTTATAATCTGTTTTATATCCTATAAAACTAGTTTTAAGAATATAATTCCCTGAATTAATTGAATTAAAATTAAATACTCCTTTTTCATCTGTAGTCGTTCCTGAGACAATAGTAGAGTCTTGTACTTGTAGCAGTAAAATATTTGAATATGCTATAGGAAGGCTTGCTTTATCTTTAACTGTTCCAGAAATAGAAAATGTTTGTGACCACAATATGTGAGTCATAAAAAACAATACTATAAAACAAGTTTTTTTAAAAATACTATAGGGATTTAGCATACTATACAAACTTATAATATTAATTTGATTTTAATCGTCAAAAAACCTCAAAATATCTACGGAAAACCCGTAAAAACAATCTCATTTATTTGTTATTGAAGCAATTTTTTGTCTGATAAATTTACGTATTTTTGCGCATTGGTGGTAAAAGCCAAAAATAGTATACATGAAAAACATCCGAAACTTTTGTATTATAGCACATATTGATCATGGTAAAAGCACACTGGCTGATCGCTTATTAGATTTTACTGGTTCTGTTACTGAAAGAGAAAAGCAAGATCAATTACTTGACAGTATGGATTTGGAGCGTGAGCGTGGTATTACCATAAAATCTCATGCTATTCAAATGGATTACGAGTTTGAAGGAGAAGATTATATTCTTAATTTAATAGATACTCCTGGTCATGTTGATTTTTCCTATGAAGTTTCAAGATCTATTGCAGCCTGTGAAGGTGCTTTACTAATTGTTGATGCAGCACAAAGTATACAAGCACAAACTATTTCTAATTTATATTTAGCTTTAGAAAATGATCTAGAGATTATCCCTATTTTAAATAAAGTAGATTTACCTAGTGCAAACCCTGAAGAAGTAACCGACGATATTGTTGATCTATTAGGTTGTGATGCTGAAGAAGTAATTCACGCAAGTGGTAAAACTGGTTTTGGAGTTGATAATATTCTCAAAGCAATTATTAAACGTATTCCTGCTCCTAAAGGAGATCTCAATGCACCACTACAAGCTTTAATTTTTGATTCTGTCTATAATACATTTAGAGGTATTGAAACTTATTTTAGGGTGTTTAATGGCGAAATAAAAAAAGGGCAGAAAATTAAGTTTGTTGCTACAGATAAAGACTATTTTGCTGATGAAGTAGGCACATTAAAACTAGAGCAAGTTGTAAAACAAAGTGTAAAAGCAGGTGATGTTGGATATTTAATTACAGGAATTAAAACGGCTAAAGAAGTAAAAGTAGGCGACACTATTACTGATTTTGCAAATCCAACTACAAATATTGTTGAAGGGTTTGAAGATGTAAAACCAATGGTTTTTGCAGGGATTTACCCTGTAGATACTGAAGATTATGAAGAACTTCGTAATTCAATGGAAAAACTACAACTTAATGATGCCTCTTTAGTATTTACTCCAGAAAGTTCTGCTGCACTTGGTTTTGGATTTCGTTGTGGCTTTTTAGGAATGTTACATATGGAAATCATCCAAGAACGTTTGGAACGCGAGTTTGATATGACCGTAATTACAACTGTTCCAAATGTATCCTATTTTGCGTATACTCATAAACACCCTAATGATGTTATTGTTGTAAATAATCCGTCTGATTTACCTGACCCATCTAGTATTAATCGTGTTGAGGAGCCTTATATAAAAGCAACTATTATTACAAAATCTGATTTTGTTGGTAATGTCATGTCACTTTGTATTGAAAAACGTGGAATTATCACAAATCAAACCTATTTAACTCCTGAACGTGTTGAATTGACTTTTGAAATGCCTCTGGCTGAAATTGTTTTTGATTTTTATGATCGACTAAAAACAGTCTCTAAAGGGTATGCATCTTTTGACTACGCACCTATTGGAATGAAAGTATCCAAATTAGTCCGCTTAGATATTTTATTAAATGCTCAACCTGTTGATGCACTTTCTGCTTTAATACATTCAGACAATGCACAATTTATAGGAAGAAAAATGTGTGAGAAATTAAGAGAATTAATTCCGCGCCAGCAATTTGATATTCCTATTCAAGCAGCTATTGGTGCTAAAATTATTTCTCGTGAAACGATTAAAGCACTTCGTAAAGATGTAACTGCAAAATGTTACGGAGGTGATATTTCTCGTAAACGTAAACTCCTTGAAAAACAGAAAAAAGGTAAAAAACGTATGCGTCAAGTAGGTAATGTTGAAATACCTCAACAAGCATTTATGGCAGTATTGAAGTTAAATGATTAAATAAATTCTTGTAAAGTCAAGACTCTCTTTTTTAGATATGAAATAGGTTGTTAGTTTCTTAAACTTGAAAAGCTTTTCCTAAATACACCAACTGCTGTCCTTCTTCAATTTTTTTCATTTCTGAAGCATAAGAAGAAATGATCTCTAATTCTCCTTGCTTATTTTTGATAAATAATGGAATCGTGTATTCTTCTTCTTCTGAAAGTGAAATCAATTTATGATAATGCGCCTCATTTTCAATTTCAATTTCATTAATTTTTGGATAATCATTAACCGTCTGTGTTAATGAACTAAAATCATCTGTATGAGAAAACAAGCCTTCTTTTGGGTTATTAGTATTATCACTCATTTCTTCCTTAGATACCAATCTAAAAGAGCCATTTTCACCAAATTGCTTACTAAATTTATCAATTGCATAGGAGTTAATTCCTGAGTTTCCGGTAAGTGCCATTAAATAGCCTATATCATTCAACTCAATATCATCTAATAAATTATTAGAATAAATATCTGTATTTAATGCTGTTAAATCTAAATCTCTAGACTTCTCAATATTACCTTGATTACTATCTATTAAAACCACGTGTCTTCCATTGGCTTCAAGGTAACTCGCTATTAATCTTGAAAAACGAGATGCTCCAACAATTAAAATGCCTTCAGATTTCATTAAAAACACCTTTACAATTTTTGCGAAAAATCGAGCTGTAGTAGCATTTAATAAAACAGTACCTAATACAATCATAAATACCAAAGGCGTAATATATTCAGCACCTGGTACGCCTTGTTTTGCGAGTTTTAATCCAAATAATGAAGCAATTCCTGCTGCTACAATACCTCTTGGTCCTACCCAGCTAATAAATAATTTTTCATTGAGTTTTAATCTAGAGTTTTTAGTACTTAAAAACACACCTATTGGGCGAATTACAAAAACAACAACTGCAAATAAAATCGCCGTCTTCCAGTTATAAATAAGTAGTAACTCTTCAATATTAATATTAGCAGAAAGCAGTATAAATAGTATAGAAATAAGTAATACGCTCAATGATTCTTTAAAGTATAAAAGCTCTTTAAGGTATTTTGAATTTGAGTTTCCTAACACCATGCCCATCACCACTACTGCTAATAATCCTGATTCATGAGCAAAATTATCAGACAGCACAAATACGCCTAACACCGAAGCTAATGCAAATACATTTATTAAATAATGCGGAATCCAATTTTTGTTCATTGAAAAATTAAGTGCATGTGCAAATGTAAATCCAAAGGTAGAACCAAATAATACTATTTTTCCGAATTCTATAAATGCTGTTTTAGTAAATTCACCTCCACCACCAACACTAATAAATTCAAAAACAAGTACTGCTACTAAAGCACCTATTGGGTCTATTAAAATGCCTTCCCATTTCAAAACTGCTGAAATATCTTTTTTAAGAGGAATATTTCTTAAAATAGGTGTAATTACCGTTGGGCCAGTGACAATAATTAAAGCTGAAAATAAAAACGATATCTCCCAACTTAAATCAAAAATAAAGTGAGATGCCATTCCTGCTCCAAAAAATGTAACCAATGATCCTACTGTAATAAGTTTAGTAATTACTGGACCTACATTTTTTATTTCATTTAATTTCAAGGTTAAGCCCCCTTCAAAAAGAATAATACTAATAGCTAGAGAAACAAAATAAAACAAGCTTTCTCCTGGAAATAACCCTTCTTTACCATTCCAAATAGGTTCTATCCATTTGCTGTTATCTTCAGATAAAAACTCTGCAGCAACAGGGCCCACTAATAAGCCTATTAAGATTAAAGGTAAAATTGCTGGTATTTTAAATTTCCAAGCTACCCATTGCGCCAATATTCCTAAAATAATAATTCCTGCAAGTTCTAACATGCTTTGTTTTTTTGTGAAAATAACAAATAATTATAAAACCTATTAAGCTTTAATAGTTTCGTGCGCTTTCAATTTTAAAAAAATGTTATCTTCGACATTTATTTTAAATCCTTTTTATAGCATTGACAAATCATAGATTTAAATTCAAATTTCTCGAAATTAAACCATTTCATATATTACATGATTTAAGAATTGTGAAGCGACCTATTGACATTTATTATATTCAAAACCTCAATATTTTATAAACTCTGATAGTTATATAAATGGAAATTACACCAAAAAAAGGTTTTAAGGGTTTAATTGAAAATTGGCAAAGTGACTTAATTGCAGCGGTGAGTGTTTCACTCATTGCTTTACCCCTTTCACTAGGTATTGCTTTAGCAGCGGGTGCGCCTGCGATGTCTGGTATCTTATCAGCTATTGTTGGTGGTGTTGTAACAACTCTTTATCGAGGTGGTCACATATCAGTCAACGGGCCTGCCAAAGGAGTTATTGCAGTCATACTTTTGGGTATTGCATTAATGGATGATGGTTCGGGGCAGGCATTTAATTATGTATTGGCCGCAATCGTTGTTTCTGGTGCCATTCAGGTCCTATTGGGGTTATTGAAATTGGGTCGATTAGCAGATATATTCCATTCTTCCGTGAT
>CAZECB010000123.1:0-6422 GCA_964510745.1 uncultured Flavobacteriaceae bacterium
TAGGCTAGTAATAGCAAGTATTACAGCTAATGGACATTAAACGGATATACAATTTTTTATTTTAAAATTCAAAATGAGTGAATCATTCGTTTTGATGAGTGAATGATACGTTTCAATATGTTAAAGCCACTATTTTACATAAAACACATAGGTTTTTAATAAATCTCTATTTTATTTTACCGAGTAAAGTATGTAAGTTTACTACTTTAATAACAATAATGGTAAAATTGTGTAAACATATTTTTAGTGTAGTATTGAGTTTATTCTGTTTAGGACTATTTGCTCAAGAAGAAACAAACTCTTTAGGAAAAGAAAAACTATTTACAGTTAGAGGCTCGGTGGTTTATAGTGATATTTATAACCCTATATCAAATGCAAAAATTCAGATAAATGGTGCACTATATACAACTACAGATCAATCAGGAAATTTTAAAGTAGAAGTTAAAATAGGAGATCAACTTGTTATCAAACATGATGATTTTGAAACAGTTTATTATACAATTATAAATGATGAACGCATAAAAATAAAAGTAGAGTATGAAGAATCTAGAAGTAAGGAAAAACCTAAATTCAAAACATTTAATTCTTTAATAGATTCTACAAGTGCTTATTTGACTAAAGATGCAGAGAAAAGTATTCAATTTGTAACAGAAGCTCTAGAAGTAGCATCGTCATCAAAAGAATATGCTGAAGTTTATGAAGTTTTAGCAGACGTTTATTTTGAATGGAAACAATATGATTTAGCTCTATCTAATTATAAAATAAGCTTACAGAACATTATATCTAGCGATGTTAAACTAAAGCTCGCTAAAGCTTATGAATTTAATAAAAAATATACATTAGGGATTTCAGAATACAAATCCTTAAACATTAAAAGGTTATCTAATTGGCAACGAGTTATTTATTATGAAGGATTAGGAGATATCTATCTTAAAACTACTAATTATAGTAAAGCAATAACAAATTATGAAGAAGGATTAAGGTTAGCCAAGAGGTATAAAATAAATCGAAAAGTAACTGATTTAAATACTAAAATAGCAACAGTATATAGTGAAAGTGGTAATAAGGATAAAGCAAAGCGTTTTTTTGAAAAGACATTAAAATTATCTGAAGAAGAAAGTATAACACGTGCTGTAGAAGCAAAAATAATTGTAGCTGATTTTGAAAATGAAAATAGAGCCTATAACGATGAAATTGAAATCAGGAAAGAAGCATTAGAAGTTATAAAAAATATTGAAACTGATTCTGTTTTTGAAAACGAAAGCGCTTTAACACCACAAAAACAAAACTATAAAATTGGAAATGCTTATTTGCTTCAAGATAATCCTGAAAAGGCAATTCCTTTTTTTGAACGTAGTATTGAAGCTGCAGAAGAGCGAGAAGACCTTGAAGTAAAAAAAGATGCTTATAAACGTATTGCAGTAGCGCATAATAATACAGGAAACATTAATGAAGCTATTGAGGCTATTAAAAAATATGAAGATCTTATAGATGAGGTATATATTAAAAAAGAACAAGAAATATTAAGAACATCACGTTTATCCAAAGATTTAGCTTCAAAACAGATTCGTATTTTAGGTTTAGAGAAAGATCGCGAACTCTCAGAAAGCAAATATCAAGTGACTCAGGAGCAGTATAAAAATCAAAAATTGATTATAGCATCATTAATTGGAGGTTTAATTTTAGTGCTAATAACAGCATATGTTATGCTTAAAAATATAAAGCAACAACGCCTCACTAATAATCTATTAGCTCTAAAATCATTGCGCAGTCAAATGAATCCACATTTTATTTTTAATGCATTAAACTCTGTAAATAGTTTTATTGCTACAAATGATGAGCGTACAGCAAATAAATATTTATCAGATTTTTCATTGTTAATGCGTTCTGTTTTAGAAAATAGTGAGGAGAGTTTTATTCCTCTTGAGAAAGAAATAGAATTACTGGAGTTATATACAAAACTAGAGCATTCCAGATTTAAAGATAAATTTGAATATGATATAAAAGTTGATGAGAATGTCAATATTCAAGAATTTCAAATACCACCTATGTTATTGCAGCCTTATATAGAAAATGCGGTGTGGCATGGACTCAGATATAAAAAAGAAAAAGGACAACTTAATATTGTAATTGATCAACAAACAAACGATGTAATAAAGATCACTATAATAGATGACGGTATCGGTAGAAAGCAATCAAAAGCATTAAAAACCAAAAATCAACAAAAACAGAACTCTAAAGGGATGGGTAATATTAAAAAACGCGTTGCTATTTTAAACAAAATGTATAAAGATAAAGTAGATGTATTTATTGATGATTATCAAGATAAAGACGACGCTGGAACAATAGTAGTAGTAACACTTAAAAAAGACTAAATGCAATTAAAGTCAATCATAGTTGAAGACGAAAAAACGAGCAGAGATATTCTTAAAAATTATCTTAAAAAATACTGCCCAAATGTTGAAGTTTTAGGAGAAGCTTCAAATATTGAAGAAGCGCAAAAACTCATAGAAGCTCATGAATTAGATCTCGTATTTTTAGATGTAGAAATGCCTTATGGTAATGCCTTTGATTTGTTAGAGAAACTTACAGACATTACATTTGAAACCATTTTTGTAACAGCCTATAACCACTATGCAATAGATGCTTTAAATGCACATGCGTCCTATTACTTAATGAAACCCATTTCTATTGATGAATTAATAAAAGCAGTCAATTACGTCTCAGAAATAAAAACAAAAGAAAACGCATTACAGAACCAAATTTTAATACCTAAAGCAAAAGCAATACATGGTAAAATTACCATTCCGCAGCAAAACGGATTTGAAGTCATTGAAACAGCATCTATTCTATACTGTAAAGCAGACAGTAATTACACAGAAGTTTACCTTAATAACAGCCGAAAAAAACTCGTGAGTAAAACGCTTAAATACTTTGAAGATGCTTTAATAGAAGCTAATTTTGTACGTGTACACAAATCGTATTTAGTGAACGTTAATGAAATTGAAAAATATATAAAAGGAAAAGGCGGAAGTATCATTTTAAGTAACGGTCAAGAAATCATGGTTTCAGCATCAAAAAAAGCTAATTTGCTATCCTATTTTAAATAAAATCAGAAATATAAAATGCCAGTAATACAACCAGTAAAAGGAAAATTACCACAAATACCAGACGATTGTTTTGTTGCAGATAATGCCACAATTGTTGGCGAAGTGGGTATGGGAGTACAATGTAGTGTTTGGTTTAATGCTGTTATTCGTGGTGATGTCAACTACATTAAAATAGGTAATAAAGTCAATGTGCAAGATGGTGTAGTCATTCATGCCACCTATAAAACGGCACCTACAACTATTGGTAATAACGTCTCTATTGGCCATAATGCTATTGTACATGGGTGTACTATTCATGACAACGTGCTTATAGGTATGGGGAGTATTGTTATGGACAATTGCATTATTGAAAGTAACAGTATTATTGCAGCAGGTGCTGTAGTTACAAAAAACACAAAAGTTGAAGCAGGAAGTGTTTATGCTGGTATTCCAGCAAAAAAAGTAAAAGATATTAGCCAAGACTTAATTTCTCATGAAATTAATAGAATTGCAGATAATTATATAGAATATTCCAGTTGGTTTAAATAATGTGTTTTGGGCGTTACCCCCGATATTAATGTCGGGGGTCGCGCTTTCCATTATATCTTTTTTATGCTGAATTCATTTCAGCATCTCTTAATAATCAAGTAATGGGTTGTTTGTAAGGTCATCTTAAACCCATACAAAAAAAGGATGCCATTACAATCGCTAACGCAGCTTCCGCTTTATTAAGGTTATTAATGCTTCAGTTGTGGTTATTTTATTTATTTCAGAAGTTGCTATAAACGTATTCAATTCACCATTAATTTCATTTAAAATAATAGGGAAAGAATAATTTGCATTAGGGTATAATTTTAAAAATTCATCGATATGATAAAAATTCATGTCAATATGATGTTCTGTTTTAAACGCTTTCCATATTTTATTTTCGGAAAAAATATCATGAGTCAATGCACATAAATTACATGAATATGTTTTAGGACTTAACAGTTTATGACCTATATCAAATAGTGAATTTATAGGACCAGATTTTGCGTTATATATAAATAAAAGTGACTGCATCAACTTTTAGTTCGATATATGCTCATAAGCTAACACTTAAAAATCAAGATACTCCACATTAAAATTATGATTCACTAATGATGAAAGCACTTGTGTGGATGTATTTGTATAAAAATTAATATCAGGAATATTAGTTTTACTACTATTAAGAAGACCATGTTGCCCTAAAACAAATTGAGTTTGCTTAGCAACCGCTTCACCAGAATCAATAATTTTTATATGTTCGGGTAATAATTTCTTCAATAATGGTATTAAATAAGGATAATGCGTGCAACCTAATACCAAATAATCTATATTAGCATCTAACATAGGTTTCAGATACTTTTTAAGCAATGCTTTCATATCGTCAGAGTTTATTTTTCCAGCTTCAACTAAAGGAACTATACCTTCACCTATTTGTTCTATAACTTGTATTGTATCGGTATATAAATCAGTTGTTTTATGAAATAACTCGCTAGATAAGGTGCCTTTGGTAGCTAATATGCCTATTGTTTTTGTTTTTGTTTTTAATGCAGCAGGTTTTAATGCAGGCTCAATACCAATAATAGGTAGGTTATAAATGTTACGTAATATTTTTATAGCATTAGTAGTTGCTGTATTACAAGCTACTATAATTAATTTACATTCTTTTTGAATCAGTAACTCCGTATTTTTAATACTTAATTTAAGAATTTTATCAGGAGTTTTTGTGCCATAAGGCGCATATTTACTATCAGCAAGATAAATAGTACTCTCATTAGGTAGCAATTGATGAATCTCTTTCCAGATGGAAGTACCGCCAACACCAGAATCAAATATACCAATAGGTTGTTTACTCATAGAAGTACAAAAATAAAAAAGCTACCTTAACAAGGCAGCTTTAGTATGATTATTTTAAAAGTAGTTTTTTAGATGCCTAATTCTTTTTTAACATCTGCTATTAAGTCTTTTCCTTTAGCTACAATCAATGCTCCTGATGATACATCAATTACATATTCTATATTTTGAGCTGCAGCCACTTTTTCTATAGCGGCTAATGCCTTTTTTTGTATTGGTGCTAATAAGTCAGCTTGCTTTTTCTGCATTTGCTGTTGTGCATCTTGCCTGAATGAGGCAATGCCTTGTTGCATCGTTTGTATTTCTTGAATACGTTTATTATTCTCCTCATCAGTTTTAGTACTTGCTTCAGAATCATATTGAGTAGCCTTAGCTTGCATCTCCTTAGTTGTGTTTTCTAAATCAGCTTGAAGCGATTTTCTAAATTTCTCTATCTCAGCTTGAGCTGCTTTAGCTTCTGGCATTGCAGCCACAAGTTCTTGTGTATTAATATGTGCAACTTTATCTTGCGCAGAGATAAAACTCATGCTTCCAATAAAAAGTGTAATTGCTAATAAAGTAGTTTTTAAATGTTTCATTTTTAGTAATTATTATTATAAGTATTTGTGTTTAATTTTTATTTGAGGTACTATCTTTGACTTTTGCCGCTTTTTTTCTGTCCTCTAATATTTTTTTCTTTTTCTCTTCTAGTGCTTTTTTACGAGCTTCTCTAGAAGATAATGCTTTAGTTGTTTTTCCTTTTTCAGTTTTTACTTTCTTTATTTTTGCTGCTTCCTCTGCTTTTTTAGCACGATCTTCTAATATTTTCTTCTTTTTCTCATCTAAAGCTTTTTGACGAGCTTCTTTAGGCGTTAATTTTTTTATGCCTTCTTTATCTTTAGAACTAGTTTCTTCTTTTGTGCTAGTTTCATTTTTAGAGTCTGATGGTTCTGTTTTTTCTTCTGCTTTCGCTTTTTTAGCATTTATTTTTGCTTCTCTAGCTTTTGCTCTATCTGCCGCAACTTTTTCTTTCTTTTCTTTTAGAGCTTGTCTTTTAGCTGCTCTTTCTGCTTTCCAATCTTCATTTTCTTTTAAGCGTTGTGCCTTCCTATCTGCTATGGCTTTAGCTCTATCTTCTTGACTATTAGTTGTAGGTGCTGTAGCTGCTTCTATATCTTCTTCTAACGATTCTTCTGCTTCTCTACGCTCTTTTCTGCTAGTAGCTTGTTTTCTATTAGAAGTGCGTGTAATTAAACTCAATACACGGTCACTAATATTATAACGATCTGCAGAATATAACATGACCACATCAGCCGATTTATCAAATATAAAATCATATTTCCCCTTAGATGCAATTTCTTGAACAGCATTAAAAATTTGATCTTGAATAGGTTGCATTAACTGACGCCTTTGAATCACCAAATCTCCACCAGGACCAAAACGTTTTTGTTGATAATCCAAAATTTCTGCTTCCTC
>CAZECB010000124.1:0-6400 GCA_964510745.1 uncultured Flavobacteriaceae bacterium
TCTTTCTCCTTGGTTACTCTTATAGGGTTTAATGGATTTTATATTTGGATGGTTCTTAAACTTTTTAAGATTTTCATCTGAGATAGCTGGAAATAACGCTATAGAATTATTTTGATTATAATTTGGGTAGTCAGTTATATTATATCTACTTTTCAATTGAGGACTGTTGAATCTTCCATTTTTAGTTTCTACGATATAAGAAAACTGCAATTGAGCTCTATCTGGTAACTCATTCTTTTTACCATTAATATACACATGACCATTTCTAACTTCTAAAGAATCTCCAGGAACACCTACACAACGTTTGACAAGGTTCGTTTTCTTGTCAATAGGCTTGTAATAATTACGATCTGGATGAAAGTCATTCATATCTAGCAACGTATCTGCAGGCTGATTAAATACGACTATTTCATTACGATCTATTTTTTCAAACCCAGGAAGTCTTAAGTAAGGGAGTTGTAATTTATTTTTCCAAGAGGTTTTATTTTTTTCAATACGATCATCAAAAAGGTATGATTTCTTTTTTAATACAGGAATCGTATCATGTACCATAGGTGCAGCTACAGTACTCATAGGCACCCTGGCGCCATAATGAAATTTACTTACAAATAAGAAATCACCAACCAATAATGATTTTTCTAGCGATGATGACGGAATTACATAAGGTTGTATAAAATATGTGTGTACTAAAGTTGCTGCTACCACAGCAAATAATATGGAACTCACCCAATCTCCTGAGGCGCTTTTAGGTTGTAAACTTCTATCTTTTATATGCTCAACATCTAATGCATAATTGATATAATAATTGTAAAAACCTAAAGTAAACAATGCTAAAAATGTATCTACATATGTATTTTTCCCAAAACTTCTAGCGGTTTCTGTCCATATTACAGGAAACATAATTAAATTAATAATAGGAAGAAATAATAAAATAGTCCACCAAGGGGATCTATTTATAATTTTCATTAAAATAACCGCATTGTAAACAGGAACAAAAGCTTCCCAAGCTTGCCTTCCTGCTTTTATATAAAGTTTCCAAGTGCCTAAGCCATGAATAACTTGTATAATGATGAAAAATATAAACCATTGTGTCAATGTCATAATCCTAATACTTTTAAATTGTTAGTTTGTAATCAAACACTTTAATATGTTACAATTTCTATAATTATTAACCAATATTTAACACGTCATTCATAGTGTAAACTCCTGTTTTACCATGTAACCATTCTGCTGCAATGACTGCACCTAAAGCAAATCCGTTTCTGCTATGTGCCACATGTTCTATAGAAATAGTATCTACTTCAGATTGATAATTTATAATATGTGTTCCAGGAACTTTTTCAATACGTTTTGCTTCAATAGGAATTGTATTTACTTCAGCTTGTGTTCCTAATTCCCATTGGTTATAATCTGAATGATCTATAATTCCGTTAGCTAATGTAATTGCTGTTCCGCTAGGTGCATCTAATTTTTGAGTGTGATGAATTTCTTCCATGGTCACATCATATTGCTTTAATGTATTCATTATTTTAGCAAGCGTTTTATTCAATTCAAAAAAGATATTGACACCTAAGCTAAAATTAGAAGCATAAATAAAAGCACCTTGTTTTTGATGGCATAGATTTACCATGTCGTCATAATTATCTAACCATCCCGTGGTACCAGATATTATTGGAACGTTTTGATTTAAACATGTTGAAATATTGGTAACTGCGGCATCAGGAATACTAAAATCAATAGCGACATCTACATCTTTCAAGTCAAAATTTATAGTATCTCTTCCTACTTTTAGTACAATAGTATGCCCACGTTCAAGGGCAATGCCTTCAATTACTTTCCCCATTTTTCCATACCCAAGTAATGCTATTTTCATGTATTTAATTCTGATATTAAAATTTAAAATCTAAAGAGACTCCAAAATTAGTAGATGCATTTTTTTGATTATAATCTATATTTGGTCTCAGTGCTAAGTTTTCATCTACGTTAAATTGTAATAAATGCGCATCTACATTAGCATCAATACCTATAGCCACTATTAATGAGAGATCTCTATTTCGTCTAAACTGACGTTGCGCTCTAATTAGTCCATCTTCAGATATTCTAGGTGTTGGAAGTGGATTTCCATTAGCATCTACTCCAAAAAACTCATCATTAGTCAAGCCAGCTGCTCGACTTCTAAAAGCGTCACGGTAGCGATTATATTCTGTATTATTAAAATCATAAATGACTCCAGTAGTGATTAATGCACCATATACAATAGGAATTTTCCAGTATTTTTTATTGTAAGCTTGTCCTAATCCAGGTACTAATGCTGAATAAAACGCAGCTTTAGAAGGCGCTAAAGGATTTATTGCTTTTCTCTTTTTGAGGTCTTTAATGATAATATTATTGCCTAATTTTTCTTCTACATCTTTCTTTTCATCTTCAGATTGGGCAAAAATAATAAGAGGGAGTAGTAATAGGCTAATAAAAAAAAGAAATTTACTTTGCACTTTTTACTAGTTTTTGAATTCGATTAAAATCTTCTTCAGAATGAAATGGAATTGTAATCTTTCCGCTTCCATTCTTACCTATTTTAACGTCTATTTTATGTCCAAAGTATTCTGAGATTTCTTTGATTCCTTTTTTTATGAATTTAGGAGCTTCTTGCTCTTCAATTGGTATAGAAATCTTCTTTTCTTGTTTGTAGTTTCTAACTAAATCTTCTGTAGCTCTAACAGATAATTTTTTAGATAAAATAATCTCATAAATATCTAACTGTTTTTTATGATCTTCTATATTGATAATAGCACGACCATGCCCCATAGATAAGAAACCGTCACGCATTCCTGTTTGTATAATAGGGTCTAACTTAAGTAAACGTAAATAGTTAGTAATAGTAGACCGTTTTTTACCAACACGTTCACTCATTTGCTCTTGTGTAAGGCTAATTTCGTCTATTAGGCGTTGATAAGATAATGCAATTTCAATGGGATCTAAATCTTGACGTTGGATGTTTTCTACCAATGCCATTTCTAACGATTCCTGATCGTTTGCAATACGAATATATGCAGGGATAGTAGTTAACCCAATTAATTTTGAAGCTCTATAACGACGTTCTCCAGAAACTAATTGGTATTTGTTAAACTCAATTTTTCTAACGGTTATAGGTTGAATAACCCCTAACTCTTTAATTGATGAAGCTAATTCACGAAGTGTTTCTTCATTAAAAGCAGTACGTGGTTGAAATGGGTTTACTTCAATACGATCAAGATCTAAATCAATAATATTACCAATGACTTTATCTGCGTTTTTATCCTGTACAGATTTTATATCATTTGTAGGATCTTGTAATAATGCAGATAAACCTCTCCCAAGAGCTTGCTTTTTAGTTGCCTTCGCCATCTTCGTTTTTTATAATAATTTCTTTAGCCAAACTTAAGTAATTCGTTGCACCTTTGCTACTTACATCATAATCAATTATACTCTCACCGTAACTAGGTGCTTCACTTAAGCGGACGTTACGTTGTATAATGGTTTTAAATACCATCTCATTAAAATGTTTCTGAACCTCTTCTACCACTTGATTTGACAATCGTAAACGGGAATCATACATGGTTAATAAAAGGCCTTCAATATCTAATTCTGGATTATGAATTTTTTGAACACTTTTAATGGTGTTTAATAGTTTCCCTAACCCTTCTAAGGCAAAATATTCACATTGAATAGGTATCATTACAGCATCAGAGGCTGTTAGCGCATTTAATGTTAACAAACCTAAAGAGGGTGCGCAATCTATTAAAATATAATCATAAGACGATTTTAAATGTGTAATTGCTTTTTTTAGCATATATTCTCTTTCGTCTTTGTCAACTAGTTCAATTTCTATAGCGACCAAATCAATATGAGAGGCAATCACGTCAACATTAGGAGTACTCACACTCACTATTGCTTCTTCGGCTGAACAGGTATGCTCTAATAATTGATAGGTGCCTATCTCAACAGTATCTACGTCAATACCTAATCCAGACGTTGCATTTGCTTGCGGATCTGCATCTATTAATAATACTTTCTTTTCTAGTACTCCAAGTGAAGCTGCTAAGTTTACTGAAGTTGTTGTTTTACCAACACCTCCTTTTTGATTAGCTATTGCAATGATTTTACCCATTAACTGATTTGGTTTAGTCTGCGATAAAAATACAATTATTTATGAGTTTAAAAAATGTATTTTGTTAACAACTGATGAACTGCAAATAGGTGTCAAATTAATTAAAAAAATACTCAGTAAATTTCACTTTTTTCCTAAAATATAAGCTGCTTTAAACCCGAAATTTTGATTTTGGATACTCAATAAATTTTCATTTTCAATTACATCAGAAGTATATTCTGGAGCAATAAAAACAGACAATCTTATTTTTTTAACGGTAACCCCAGCTTCAAAACTAATAAGAAAACTTGTTCTAGTTTCATCAATAAACCCTCCAAAATCATTTAATATACTTGTTGGATTTGAAGTAATATCAAATTGATCTACAGTAAACCCTAAATTAACTCTTGCAAATGGACTTACAGATTTTTGAGTTAAAAAATTATATCGAACGCCTACATTAGCTTGAATAGATTTTTTCTCTAATTCAATACTATTTTGGTTTGTATTACTATTAAAAACAGCAGCTGCTCCAAGATCAAAAAACAACTTATTTCTAAGAGTTTTAAAATATGAAGGTGAAAAATTCACATTTGAAAATATTGAAATACTATTTAAATCATCATTAAAAACTACATTACTTGGAGTGGAAAAATCTATACTTTGAGATGTGTAAGTTGCTCCTAATTCCACACTTACAATGCCTTTCTTTTTTGAAAATTCTAAATTCTTTAATTGATTTTTAGAGAACTCATAACTGTTACTGTAGCTACATTGATTATATTTTTTAGTATAATCTGATATAGAACCAAAGGTGAAATTTTTACCACTAACAATATCACGGATTTCTGAACAATCACCAAAGATTACAGATAAAGTCCCCATAGTTTTACTATGCTTTACATAGTTGATGCCATCTATTTTTGTTATTTCTTCATTTTTTTCAAGCGTTCTAATCCCATGCTCTGAAGTTTCTATTAGTAAATTGTCAGATTTAATATCTTTATAAAGAGATGCTTTCCCTTTAACTAAAACTTCAGCTATTAATACTTCATTGTTTAAAGATTTAGCGATATACTGTTTTTTATTTTGACTGTATGAGAAAAGTAAGTCATTAGATTTAAAAATATTAATAATATCACCAGAGCTGTCAATTTTAAAGTTTAGAACAGTAGTTTTAGAGTTTAGCTTATTCGAAAACTTACCATTAATTGTTTCATTGTTCCTTAAAACAATTCCTGGATATTTAAATTCTTGTGCTTGAGTAAAATAAAATGATAAAAGTGTAGTAAATAATAAAAAGTAGTTTTTCATAATATAAATGGATTATAGATTATGAGGGGCTATTTCAAATATAAAAAAAATAGCAGTATTTAATTCTATAATTTTATTATTTTAACTTTTATTTAGGCTATAAGTTCTACTCTAATTATTCACTTTAAAAGTATACGTAGTTATAATTGCTGATAACAAGGCTACAAAAAACGTAAGAATTCTTGAAGTAATATATTTCTCCTCAAGTCCAGTACTTATCCAAATTATTGTGAATAAAACGCCTACAATAATGGTAGCTAAAGCTGCTTTACCATGAAAACGTTTCCAGAATAGGGTTAACATAATCACTACAGAAAACGTACCTCCAATACCTGCCCAGACATAAGAAACTAGTGTGAATATTAAATCAGAAGGAGAAATGTAAGCAATAATTAATGCAATAACGGCTAGAATAGCTGTGATTGCTCTAGAACGAAGCAAACTCTTTTTAGGATCTACTTCTTTTTTAGAAAGTGGTTTGATTAAATTTTCAGAAAGTTCTGTAGCAGATAAAATTAATAAAGAATCTGCAGTTGATATCATGGCAGCAATAGCTCCCGTAATTAATATCGCAGCTATAAAAGGAGGAAAAACCTCTAAAATTACGGCAGGCATTACAAATTCACGATCTTCAAGGCCTGTAGGCCCAAAAATAGCAATCCCTATCCAGCCTATACATAATGCGCCGATGTATGCAATTATGGTCCAAAGAACACCAATGTTACGTGCTTGTTTGGCTTGATTAGTATTTTTTATAGCCATAAAACGCATGCTGAGTTGTGGTTGACCTCCTAAATATCCGAAAAACCATGAAAATCCACTCATGATCACAATACCAGCTCCAAATCCTTTTAAGCCGCCTAACATTGAGTTGTACTCTGGGCCTGCTTTTTGTAATGCTCCAGAAATGGATTGAGCAAATAACTCTGGATGTTCAGAAATATAAATGAAACCCATGAT
>CAZECB010000125.1:0-6381 GCA_964510745.1 uncultured Flavobacteriaceae bacterium
GATCCTGAAATATTAATTGTAGATGAGCCAACTAATGGTTTAGACCCTCAAGGAATTCATCAAATCAGAGAGATTATAAAAGAAATTGCAAGTAATGGTACTACCATATTATTAGCATCACATTTGTTAGACGAAGTTGAAAAAGTTTGTACCCATGTTGTAGTACTCCGTAAAGGAAGAAAATTGTATTCTGGTCGTGTAGATGAAATGATTTCTAGTCAAGGCTTTTTTGAATTAAAAGCTGAAAATTCAGAAACATTAATCAAATTTCTGGAAAATCATTCTTCTTTTGATAAAGTAAAAGTTGAAGATGGTTTAATTACAGCTTATTTAAATACCACTATGGAAGCTTCGGCTTTTAACAAGTTGATGTTTGAAGAGGGTATTATGCTATCACATCTTGTAAAGCGTAAAGAAAGTTTAGAGGAGCAATTTTTACAATTAACAGATAATAACTAACCAAAATCAATCAAACATGTTACGTCTTTTAAAATTAGAATTACAAAAGCTTTGGCTCAATCAAGCCAGTAAAGTTTTAATATATATCTCATTTATTTTACCATTTACAGTATTAATACTCTCTTCAATTAAAATAAATTTCTTTGGATTTTTCACTTTAGAACTTGGAGAATTAGGCATATTTAATTTCCCTATAATTTGGCATATTACCACATTTTTCGCATCCTATTTCAAATTCTTCTTTGCTATAGTAGTGGTGAGTATGATAGGTAATGAGTATAGTAATAAAACTATAAAACAAAACTTAATAGATGGTTTAAGCAAAAAGGAATTTATACTATCTAAATTTTATACTATTGTTTTTTTCTCATTAGTATCAACCCTATTAATAGGTGTAGCCTCTTTATTAATAGGTTTATATTATTCAAGTTATACCGAATTACCCATAGTCATTACTGGTATTGAATTTTTATTAGCATATTTTGTAAAATTAGTAGGTTTCTTTAGCCTGTGTTTGTTCTTCGGAATGCTATTAAAACGTTCTGCTTTTGCATTAGGTTTACTATTTATATTATACATTGTTGAATGGATTATTTTTGGTTCTGTCATTAAAAATGCAACTTCAGCTATAGCATGGCAAGTTAAAGGATTTCTGCCTTTAGGTGCTATGTATAAACTTATTGATGAACCTGGAACAAGAATAGCTGCTTCAAAGTTTCCTGATAAACAACAGCTTATTACTGATTATGCTGTGCATTGGCATGAAATAGCAATAGTAATTGTATGGGCAGCTATATTTATATTTTTATCTTATCGATTATTAAATAAAAGGGATTTGTAAACCTTCTTAAAAAACAATTATTTTAAAAGTCCGATGTTACATATTGAACGTATATGTAGCATCGGATTATTATATTAATAAAATCACAAATCATTAAATTCAAGAAAGTTACATCATATTTTTATAAATTAAGAGGTTTAAATTACAATTGAAGAAATCTTTTTCTTTCAATTATCATAACTTATAGTATTTAGAATACAAAATTATTCTTTCTGTGAATTTATAATTATTTTCAATCCTCATAAAATGTGTTTTGTCGAAAAAATAATTTAACTATTATTTCCAAATTCAAACAAAAAAGCAAATGAAGAAGTTTTTAGCTTTAATAATTCTTTTATGGTCAATAAACTCTTTTACACAAGCAGAAGCTAGAAATTGGTATTTTGGAGATCAAGCTGCTATACAATTTAATCAAGCTGGACTTCCTGTTGTTATAAATGATAATGTATTATCTACAAGAGAAGGAGCAGCAACTATTTCTGATCCAGGCGGAAACTTATTATTTTATACTGATGGAGTTACAGTATATAATAGAAATCATCAAATTATGGCTAACGGCAATAATTTATTTGGCAACTCTTCCTCTTCGCAATCTGCTATTATAGTTCCTAAGCCAAATGACATTAATATTTATTATATTTTCACTGTAGATGATGTTACTTCAGGCCCATCTAGAGGGTTACACTATTCTGAGGTAGACATTCGTTTAGATGGAGGCCTCGGGTCTATAACTCAAAAAAACATCAATTTATTAAGAAGCGCTACAGAAAAAGTATCAGTTGTTCTTAGAGATTGTTTTGACGCATCTTTATGGGTAGTTGGTTTTTCTTCACAAGACGGAAATGGTCCAATTATTAATGATAATCCTACCGGAGCGGATTCAAATACATTTCATGCATTTCAAATAAATGATACTGGTGTAGATCTAAATGCTATTACTTCTACTTTTAATATAAACACCAGAGATGGTAGAGGCTATTTAAAATTTTCTCCTGATGGCACAAAACTAGCTAGTGCAAGTGCTAACAGTGGTTTATTCTTATATGACTTTGAACCACTTACCGGGATAGTAAGTAACCAAAGGCAATTAACAATTAATAACTCAGCAGATAATAGACCTTACGGTGTAGAATTCTCACCAAATAATGAATTATTATATGTAAATTCATGGACTGGCCCTGATTTTGGAATTAATCAGCCATCAGATTTCAATTCATTGTTGACTCAATTTAATTTAATTGCTCCAGATATTCAAGCTTCTGAATTCTTGCTTGATGACAGAGTACTCTTTAGAGGTGCATTACAGTTAGCAATAGATGGAAAAATATATAGAGCCTTAAGTTCTACGTTTGAAATTGGCCAATCGTTTTTAGGTGTTATTAATAATCCTAATGCTGTTGGCTTAGCAGCTAACTATCAACACAATGCAATAAACCTTTCTCCTAATTCATCTACTCAAGGCTTACCTCCTTTTAATCAATCTTTATTTATTAACCGAATAGATATTATACGTAATGGTATTAGTGCGGTGCGTTTAGACTTATGTACAGGAGATACTTTTACGTTAATGGGAGATAATATTTCAGGTGCTACATATACTTGGACAAGAAATAATGTTTTATTATCTGAATCTGATTTTGATTTAATGATCAATCAAGGTGGAGTTTATGAACTAATTATTAACCTAAATGATGGTAGTTGCCCAATAATAGGTGAAGCTTTAGTAACTATATTACCTTCACCTGATGCTTTTGATACAACATTTATTCAATGTGATGAAGATGGAATAGCTGGTGGTTTTAATAGATTCGACTTGTCTTTAGCTATAGATGATATTATTGGTGGAGCAGCTAATAGACTTGTACAATTTTATCCTACTTTAGTTGATGCTCAAAATCAAACAAATGAAATTACAGACACTATTATAAATACAGATGACTTAACACAAGTCTTTCATGCTCGAGTAAATATTCCAGGAGCGTCTTGCTTTAATATTGCAGAACTAAGATTAGATGTTACATTTACTAGCGGTAATGACACCTCACTAACTAACTGTGATAACGATGGTACTATTGATGGCCTTTTTTCATTCAATTTACAGGATGCAAATCCAAATATTTCAAACAATCCTAATCTTACTTTCACTTATTATTTTGATAGAGACGAAGCTATACTAGCTCAAAACCCGCCATTACCTAATATTTACAGAAATGTTACGCCTAATAATCAAATTATTTATGTCAGAGTAGAAAATGATCAAGGCTGTTTTTCTATTAATGAAGTAGAGCTTATAGTTACACCTCCTACTGATATACAAACTCAAGAAGAATTAACTTTTTGTCCATTGTTATTGACACAAACTTTTGCCTTAACTTCTGATGTACCTCAAGATCAAATCAATGATTTTTCTTTTTTATGGTCAACAGGAGAAACCACTCCTACAATTGAAGTAAATCAAGAAGGTGTTTTTACAGTAATAGCCACTAGTTTTGTTGACTGTTCTACATTCACAAAAACAATAACGGTCACGCAAACAACTATTACTGCTATACTAGATACGATAAAAATTACTAATACTAATGGTTTAAATAATAACATAATTGTAGTTAATGTATTAGCTTCTGGTGAATATGATTATGCTTTAGATAATATTAATGGGCCCTATCAAACTAGTAACCGTTTTGAAAATGTTGACCCTGGGTTTCATACTGTATTTATTCGAGATTTAGCAAATTGTAGTCGTACCGAAGTAACTATTTCTGTAATTGGTTTCCCTAAATTCTTCACTCCTAATGGAGATTCTATTTTTGATACCTGGCAAGTCATTGGTTTAAGTTCTGATTTCCAGCCTACATCATCAATTTTTATATTTGACAGATATGGGAAATTATTAAAACAATTAGATCCATTAGGGCCAGGGTGGGATGGAACATTTAACGGACAACGTTTACCAACTAATGACTACTGGTATGGAGTAACTCTTCTAGATGGGACGGTTTTTAGAGGACACTTTACTTTAAAACGTTAATATTTTGTTTTTAACAATTTTCAAGCTGTATTTTTTATTTTTCATTGTATTGTAATATAATTATTCATTTTTTGTAATATATTTATTGACTTTTATTGTATTTATATTATGAAGCAATTTTTAGTAGTTTTTATCTTTTTAGTTACAACAACAGTATTTGCTCAAAGTGAAGCTGCTAATTGGTATTTTGGAAACAGATCAGGCATACGTTTTAATCAAGTAGATAATACCGTGATTTCTATTAATGATGGGCAATTAGCTACTGCAGAAGGTTGTGCTACTATCTCTGATTCTGATGGTAATTTATTATTATACACAGATGGTATTAATGTATGGAATAGAAATCATCAACTAATGCCTAACGGATTTGGTCTTTTAGGTAATCCTTCTAGTTCGCAATCTGGAATTATTGTTTCTAAACCTGATGATCCAAATATTTATTACATATTTACTGTTGATGATATTACTACTAATGCTGATATTAATCAAGGATTACATTATTCTGAAGTTGATTTATCATTAGATAATGGTTTAGGGGATATTACTCAAAAAAACATTAATTTACTTCAAAGGAGTAGTGAAAAAATATCTGCAGTTTTAAGAAATTGTATTGATGGTTCAATATGGGTTCTTGCCTTTTCATCTGAAGATGGCACACAAGAGATTTTTAATACATTTCATGCATTTGAAGTAAATACAACAGGAGTAATTACCAATTCAATCAGGTCAACATTTAATACACTCTCTATAATCGATGGAAGAGGTTATTTAAAATTATCTCCTGATGGAACAAAGATTGCAATAGCTAATTCTACAGATGGGTTATTTCTTTTTGATTTTGATTCTGATACTGGAATAGTTACCAATCCACTCCAACTTTCTTTAAGACCTCAAAATGGAAATGCTATGATTCCTTATGGAATAGAATTCTCTCAAAACAATCAGTTTTTATATGTCAATGCATCAAATGATTTTTTTGGTCCAGGTAGCGATAATCCTTCTATACATTTTTCCTCATTATCACAGTTTGACCTTAATGCAAATAATATACAAAATTCAGAATTTACATTAGATGCAAGACAGTTATTTAGAGGAGCTCTTCAATTAGGTCCAGATGGTAGAATTTATCGTGCATTGAGCCAAACATTTCAAATTGGCCTTCCTTTTTTAGGTGTAATTCAAAACCCTGATTTGCCTGGTACAGATGCTAATTATATACATAATGCAATAAATCTTGGTCAACAATTTTCAAGACAAGGTTTGCCTCCATTCATACAATCTATATTTAATAGTCAAATAGATATTATAAGAAACGGAGATAGCACTACTAATCTCGATTTGTGTAATGGAGATACATTTACATTAACTGCTGATGATATTCCTGGAGCCACATATATTTGGACTAGAAATGATATTTTACTTTCTGAAACAAGTTTTGAGTTATTTATAGATGAGGCAGGAAGATATGATCTTCTTATTGATCCTAATAATGGAGATTGCCCTATTGAAGGGCAAGCATTTGTTACATTTAACCCTAACCCTATAGCTATTAACTCAACGCTTACTCAATGTGATATTGATCCAAACAATTCTATTGACGGAATTACTTTATTTAATTTAGAGGAAGCCTTCAATGATATTACTGGCAGTATTAATGGGTTATCTGTAGAATTATTTGAAACCAATAATGATCTTATTAATAATACTGCAATTACAAACCTAGTTGGGTATATAAACACATCACCTTTTAACCAAGACTTAATAGCAAGAGTTACTAATGATGAAACGGGTTGCCAAAGTATTTCTACATCTATATTAAGTTTGATTGTACAACCTACTACTATGAGTTTACCAACAATTGGCCCATTCTTTAATTGCGACAATAATCCTGATGATAATCTGATTGAGAGTGCTTTTAATCTTGACGAAATAAGACAAAATAACTACCCACTAACCTTAGATGTGACATTTTATCAGAATATTGAAGATGCTTCACTTGAAATAAATCCAATTAGTGGAACAGATTTCTTAACAGAAAGCATTACCGTTTTTG
>CAZECB010000126.1:0-6379 GCA_964510745.1 uncultured Flavobacteriaceae bacterium
ACCCATAAATAAATATACAAAATATATACGGCAATACAAAACTATTTTTGTATAATTACGAAGCATTAAAAACTGCTACAGTAAATCCAACGAAAGTTTATGCAGAATACAATATGCTTGGAACTATTGAGAAAGGAAGGATGGCCAACTTAATTTTATCAGAAGAAAACCCTTTAAATGATTTAACTACATTAAAAGAACCTGAATGGGTAATGATAAAAGGGAGAATAGTTAGCAAATCTCTTATGGAAGAGTTTAAGCAAAAAGCGTATAAGAGAACTAATTATTTAGCTAGTATGATTAGATTGGCTAAATATACATTATGGAGTAAGTAAAAATTAATGTTTGATTTACTATAAAATTCACTCCATTATAACATGACTATACTTAGCATTAATAACAATAGTTTTACTACTATTAAAACTGCTTTTTGAAAATGATGATACCTTATCTTCAGGTGACTGATCTGGATGTGAAAATCGGGTATGATTATCTCCGAGGCATTGCAAGTTATATGCCGTTTTTGGTAATTTTAATTTAGCATCAGTATTATCTAACACAATGTTTAAATTACTAAAGGAATCTGCGATAGCATCAATTTTTAAATCGCCAAAACTACCATTAATAATGGCATTGCCACTTAACTCCCCTATTTTAATGTTTGATGAATTAGAGTTTAACCCTAATATATTCACACGTTTTAAGTGAGTAGATTCTCCATAGTTTAACTTTAATTCCCCTAAATTCCAGTCATTAACCTCTATATCTGAGTAAGATGCATTGATAGAGGTGTTCCCTCCATCAATGCCTACTGCTAATAATTTTGAATATGACAAATCTGCTTTCATATTAAATGTTGTTGCTGCTAATTTAAGTTCACCATGACGTACATTTACTTTAAGATTTGTGTCTTTAGGCATTTTAATTTTTATGGTTTTAATAAACCTATTATCCTTCAAATTATAGTTTTTGCTTTTTAATGTTCTAACATGATGTGTTCTTTCATGATCATCATCATAATCATCTCCTAAGCCTTCTAAACGACGCTCTAAAGCTCTAAGTCCTTGTTGAAATTCTCCATTTTCATCTTCAAGGCTTTCTCCTAACTTTTCAGCCCATGCTTCAATGTCTCTTCCTAGACCTTCACCAAAATCTTCAGCCAGTCTTTCAATATCTTTTATAAACTTGCTATTTTCAAATTTCTTACCAAATTCTTCACCCCATTTTTCCATATCTTCAGCCCATTCGCCTTCAAATCGCTTTCCAAATTCCTCGCCCCATTTCTCCATATCCTTAGCCCATTTACCTTCAAATTTACTTCCAAATTTCTCTCCCCATTTTTCCATTTTTTTAGCCCAATTTTCATCAAATCCTTCTGCAAATTCTTCTGCCCAAGCTTCCATTTCTTCTTTATGTTCTTTACCATATTTATCTTCGTATTTCCTGCTCCATTTTTCTAGATATTTATCTCCATCTTTTTTATACGCTTCATAATCAAATTCAATAGCTCTCACTCCTTCTGGTAATTCTGGTAATTCTGGAAATTCTGGAAACTCAGGGATTTCTGGTACCTCAGGTAATTCTGGAAGGTTAGGTAATTTAGGAATATCAGCCAATGCAAAATGTAATTCTTTTAAAGCATCTGCAGCCACATTACCTATATCTTCAATATGAACATTATCTAAAACAGTAAAACTTAGTCCGTTTCCTTTTGTAGATACGGTCACATTACTTCCAGATCCATCAATATCAATATCCCAGTCTTTCAGAATGTTTTGCAACTCATCTTTTGATAATGTATTACTTTCAATGTAAGCTTCAATTTTAATCTCATTTCTATTCCAAGTATCAACAATAACATTGGCATGACTAGTATTTAAATTGAGTGTTACATCTTTATCAGCATTTACGGTTTGTGTTGTTTTCTCTAATTTCTGCTGGGCATTTACTGCAACTCCAAACAAGCAAATTAGTAATAGTGTTTTTATTTTATAGTGTAGTTTCATGATTGTTTTTTTTAATTATCCTGAAAACAAATACATAGAGTTTGATTACTGTTTATATAATTGCTCGTTTTTTGATTTACCCTATGTCATTAGTTTCAGAGGTGTTTAACTCATTTATTTTTTGATTTAAACGATACATTAAGTTTAATTGTAATTTTAAATTTTCAATAGACGCATTAATAGTTTGTTGATTAAGTCCTTGCTCTAAAAGTTCTTCTGCTAGCAAATTATATTCCTTTTTTAGCTCACTTAATCGCAATAAATATCCATCTAAAAGCTCTTTATTTTCTGGTGTTGTTTTTAATTTAGATAATTCTAAATTAATACTCGCCAAATAGTAATCTTCAACTTTTTTTAACTCAGGCGAAATTGCTCCTATAGATTTTGTAGGTCCTTTTTCTGTTGGAGTGATTACAACTTCAGCTCCTTCAATAGCGTTAGGAACAGATAAAAATTGATAGGTCCCAAACATTAATCCTAATAAAATCACAATACTCGCTGCTATATTAAAAAATGAAAACTTTGATGTTTTAGGTTTCTTAGGTAATTCGTTTTCTAATTTATTTAAAAAACGTGCTTCATGCCCATCAGGCATTTTGCCATTTTCTGCCTTTACATCATTTTCGAACATTTTTTTAAGGTCTTGTGCCATTTTGTAATATTATTAATTGATCTTTTAATTTTGATTTACCTCTGGATAACTGTGTACGTGATGCGACTTCTGTAATATTTAAAATCTGAGCTATTTCCTGATGATCATAGCCTTCAATTAAATACAACATTAACACATATTTATATTTATCTGGTAAATTATTTATTGCATGTTTTACTTCGTCTAAAGTAATTGCATCATCTACTAACCATTCGTCTTCATAATTGGTATCAACAACTTTCAAGTGCACTTCTTCTAACTCCAGCAACTGCTGTTTTTTAGATTTGATCACATCAATACTCTTATTAATAACGATACGTTTTAACCAAGCTCCAAAAGTAACTTCCGCTTTATACTGGTCTAGTTTTTTAAAAGCTTTAATGAAAGCTTCTTGAACAATATCTTCAGCTTCAAAAGTATCTTTTACAAAACGTTTTGCTATAATAAACATTCCGTCACAATACTGATTATACAGCTGCAGCTGTGCTTTGCGATTGTTCTGCTTACATTGTTCTACAATATCAATTGTAAATGTGCTCACTTTTGGTTTTGGTTAGGTTTAATCGAAATTCTAATTTTAGAACTCAACATAAAGACGATATTAATTTTTAGTTGTTGCAAAAAAGATAATTATTTTTTCACTTTATTTTAAAAGAAAGTGAAACAAAATTACGTTTCTATATAAAAACACTACCATTTTAAATATCTTTATAACGAAAAATTAATCCTAATTATGAATCGATTTTTAAAAGGAACTATTTTTTTATTAATAGCAGCTATAGTGAGTCTCTTTATTTACTCGTATACTACTAAAAGTGGTTTTTTTAATAAACCATTGAGTCCAAAGGACACTGTAGAATTTAAGTTAAATGATTTAAGTTTAGAGGTGTTTTATAACCGACCTTCAAAACGAGATCGTGATATTTTTGGTGGCCTTGTCGCTTATAATAAAGTATGGAGAACAGGCGCTAATGAAGCAACTACTTTTGAAACTAATCAATCTTTAAATATAGGTAATACTGTTTTGCCTAAAGGAAAATATACTCTTTGGACCATTCCTAATAAAGATACTTGGGAAGTTATTTTCAACTCAAAACAATATCCTTGGGGTGTTAATGATGCTAATCAACCACTCAGGGAAGCAGAATTTGACACATTAACAATTAAAGTTCCTGTAACACCTATAAATAATATCGTAGAGCAATTTACCATTGCTTTTGATAATTCTACAGATAACTTATCTTTAACCATGGCTTGGGATACTACAAAAATTATAGTGCCTTTAAAATAGATTTTTGCAAGACAAACACAAACATAAAACGGCATTGCATGAACAAGAAGGGATTTCTTCTCCAGAAATTACTAATGCATCATCTATTTCAAAAATAAAAAGCAATCGTAAAAATCAACCTTCAGCAGAGATTCTAACGCAAGGTATTTTAAATGGAAACATTACGTCTTTAAGTCAAGCGATTACTTTAGTAGAAAGTAAAAATTCAAAGCATTTAAAAAAAGCAAATACAATTATTACTAATTGTTTACCAAAGGCAAATACATCAGTTAGAATAGGTATTACAGGAGTTCCTGGTGTTGGAAAAAGCACATTTATTGAAGCTTTTGGAACACATTTGACCAATATTGGTAAAAAAGTAGCAGTATTAGCTGTAGACCCAAGTAGCTCTATAACCAAGGGAAGTATTTTAGGAGACAAAACCCGGATGGAAGATTTAGTAAAAGACAAGAATGCATTTATACGCCCGTCTGCTTCTGGAGAATCTTTAGGTGGAGTTGCTAGAAAAACACGTGAGACTATTATTTTATGTGAAGCCGCTGGTTTTGATACCATTGTTATAGAAACTGTTGGGGTAGGGCAAAGTGAAATTGCTGTGCATAGTATGGTAGACTTCTTTTTACTTCTCAAACTTGCTGGGGCTGGTGATGAATTGCAAGGAATTAAACGTGGTATTATTGAAATGGCTGATGCAATAGTTATAAATAAAGCAGATGGAGATAATGTTAAACGAGCTAAACTTGCCAAAGTAGAATTTAATAGAGCATTGCACCTTTATCCAGAAAAAGAGTCATCTTGGGCTCCAAAAGTACTATTAGCAAGTGCTTTACATAATGAAGGCATTGCTGCTATTTGGAAAATGATTATGGAGTATATAACGTTAAGTCAAGACAATACTTATTTTAATGTAAAACGAAATGAGCAAAATAAGTTTTGGTTATTACAGACTATTGAATCACAATTACAATCAGATTTTTTTAGCAGAGATGATATAAAAAAAGCACTTCAAGAGCAATTACATTTAATTGAGACTAATCAAACCACTCCTTTTGCGGCAGCAGATTTATTATTAAGTTTATAGATGAATTATAAATTCACCATTATTGTTCCTATTTATAATGAAGTAGATAATCTATTTCGACTTGAAAAAGAATTACTTTCTTATATAAAAACAGCGCTTTATCCAACTACTATTTTATTGATTAATGATGGTTCAACAGATAAAAGTCAACAGTATATTGAAAGTATTTGCAGTAGAAATATATCTTTTAATTACATTTTATTTAAAGAAAATAAAGGATTAAGTGTAGCCATAAAAGCAGGATTTGATACGGTAACTACAGATTTAGCAGGATATATTGATGCTGATTTACAAACATCTCCTCAAGATTTTGATCTTTTATTAAAACATATAGACACTTATGATTTAGTAACTGGTGTTAGAGTAAACAGAAAAGATACATTTATAAAAATGATATCTTCAAAAATTGCAAATCATATTCGTAAAGCATTCACTCATGATGGAATGGATGATACAGGCTGCCCTTTAAAAGTAATTAAAACAGATGTTGCTAAACAAATACCTATGTTTAGAGGTTTACATCGTTTTTTACCAGCTATGGTATTATTACAAAACAAAACTATAACTCAAATCCCTATAAATCATTTTAATAGAATTGCTGGCAAATCAAAATTTGGTGTTCGGAATCGATTATTTAGCTCTTTAATTGATTGTTTTGCGTATTTATGGATGAAAAAGAAGTATATTAACTACCAAATTATGAAACATAGTTAATGGAAGAGTGGTACGTATATGCTTTCGGATTTTCAGCACAACTGTTATTTTCTTCTAGATTAATATTGCAATGGATAAGTTCTGAAAAGCAAAATAAAGTAGTTACTCCTGTTCATTATTGGGTATTGAGCATTATAGGGTCTATTTTTCTTTTTGTTTATGGTTCATTACGAAATGATTTTGCTATAATGCTAGGTCAAACACTCACCTACTTTATTTATATCCGTAATTTACAATTGCAAAACCAATGGCAAAAAGTACCCAAACTCATATGTTGGTTTATTTATATTGCTCCAAGCGTTCCTATTTTTTATTACCTGAATGATATCAGTAAAGCAGAATATTTATTTTTTAATGAGACACTACCAATATGGCTTTTACTTTTAGGTATTATTTCTCAAGTTGTATTTACATATCGTTTTGTATACCAGTGGATGTATTCTGAAAGACATAAAATATCAACACTTCCCTACGGATTTTGGTTATTGAGTTTAATAGGTGCGATTCTAATTTTAGCTTACGGTATTATTAGAAAAGATATTGTATTGATCGCAGCAAGTGCGTTTGGTAGTTTTATTTATACACGTAATTTAATTCTCCTGAGGAAGAAACCGTTGACGTAAATAGATTTGTAA
>CAZECB010000127.1:0-6375 GCA_964510745.1 uncultured Flavobacteriaceae bacterium
CGGTGGAGATGTTATTGTAAATAAATTAGAAGCGTTTTCTGATAGTTTACATCTTTACAAAGGAGAAACTAAAGCTTTTGTTGATCCCATTTACATCATTACTCATGAAAATGGTGAACGTTTAATTTGGGATACTGGTTTACCTGAAGCTATTGGTCCAGACCCTGTAACTCCTGGAGATGGGACATTTACTATCTCAAGAAAAGATTCTATTATAAATCAATTAAAAACAATAGGCTTAGGTTATGATGATTTTGATTATATAGGAATTTCGCATATTCATTTTGATCATACAGGTACAGCTAACTATTTTAAAAATGCGACGTGGTTGGTTCAAGAAAATGAATATGATTTTATCACTAGTGAAGCACAAATTAATGGTTTAGGAGCTGCTATTTCACAATTAACTAAAGTGCAAAAATTAAATGGAGATCATGATGTATTTGGTGACGGTACAGTGGTTATTAAATCTACTCCAGGGCATACCATTGGACATCAATCTTTATATGTAGATTTAGGCTTAGAACGTCCTGTGTTATTAACAGGAGATTTATATCATTTTCAAGAAAATCGTCAAAACAAGGTGTCACCAAGTTTTAATTATGATTTCCCACAAACAAGAGCAAGTATGGATGCGTTTGAAGCCTTTGCTAAAGAGAAAAATGCAGAAGTAATTATTCAGCATAGTCCAATAGATTATAAAAGATTAGTAACAATCTTAAACAAATAAAAAACACATTACGTAAAATAGTTCTTATGTTATCAATAAAAAATTTACACGCAAGTGTTGAAGACAAAGATATTCTAAAAGGTATTAATTTAGAGGTTAAAGCTGGAGAAGTTCATGCTATAATGGGTCCAAACGGGTCTGGAAAAAGTACATTAGCTTCTGTTATTGCTGGAAAAGAAGAATATGAAGTACAAGAAGGGGAAATTCTTCTTGAAGGAGAAGACATTGATGAGTTAGCTGCTGAAGAGCGTGCTCACAAAGGTGTGTTCTTATCATTTCAATACCCAGTAGAAATTCCTGGAGTGTCGGTGACTAACTTCATGAAAACTGCAATTAACGAAACACGTAAAGCAAGAGGTTTAGAAGATATGCCTGCTAAAGACATGCTTAAAATGATTCGTGAAAAATCAGAACTTTTAGAAATTGATCGTAAGTTTTTATCACGCTCACTTAACGAAGGGTTTTCTGGAGGAGAGAAAAAGCGTAATGAAATTTTTCAAATGGCAATGTTAGAACCTAAGTTAGCGATTCTTGATGAAACAGATTCTGGTTTAGATATCGATGCCCTTCGTATTGTAGCAAATGGTGTCAATAAATTAAAATCTAAAGACAATGCTGTTGTAGTAATTACCCACTACCAGCGTTTATTAGAGCATATCGTACCTGATTTTGTACATGTATTATACAATGGTAAAATTGTAAAATCTGGTGGTAAAGAATTAGCACATGAACTTGAAGAAAAAGGTTACGATTGGATTAAAGAAGAAGTAAACGCATAAATTTAGTTAGCAGTAATCAGTTTGAAGTTTAAATATCTGTTTTTAAAATAAACAGCTTAATAATTTAAGACTAACAACTAAAAAACAATGGATTTAAAAGATAAATTAGTATCCTCATTTTTAGCATTCGAAAACAAAATTGATATCAATGATTACATACATGATATTAGAAGCGAAGCTATAAAAACATTTGAAGGCACAGGATTTCCTTCTAAAAGAGAAGAAGCTTGGAAATACACGTCTTTAAGTAGTATTTTAAAACATGATTATAGTGTGTTTCCTAATAAAGAAAACACGATTGAATATAACGATGTTAAAAAGTATTTTCTTGATGAAATTGATACCTTTAAAGTTGTGTTTATTGATGGTGTATACTCATCTCATCTGTCACAAACCACGCATGAAGGGATAGATGTTTGTTTACTATCTTCGGCATTAACAAAACCAAAATATAAAGCAGTTATTGAAAATTATTTTAATAAAGTAGCTGTTCAAGATAGCTTAACATCATTAAATACAGCATTTACTAATGAAGGCGCTTATATTCATATTCCTAAAAATAAATTAGTAGAAAAACCAATTCAGTTAGTTTACTTTTCAACAGGTAATGAAGCAGCGGCAATGATTCAACCTCGTAATTTAGTGGTTGTAGATGAGAATTCTCACGTACAAATTATCGAACGTCACCAGAGTTTAACAGATAACCCTGTATTAACAAATAGTGTGACCGAGATTTTTGTAGACAAACGTGCTGTTGTAGATTACTATAAAGTACAAAATGATAATTTAAATGCATCGTTGATAGATAATACATTTGTAAATCAACATGATAGCAGTATCGCATCTGTTCATACCTTTTCATTTGGAGGCAAATTAACTCGTAATAACCTTAATTTTTTCCAAAACGGAGAGTATATGGATTCCATCTTAAAAGGAATTACTATTATTGAAGGGAAACAACATGTTGATCATAACACATTAGTACACCATATTGAACCCAATTGTGAAAGTCATCAAGATTACAAAGGTATTTTTGATGAAAGTGCTACGGGCGTTTTTAATGGAAAAGTTGTGGTTGAAAAAGAAGCACAAAAAACCAATGCGTTTCAATCAAACAATAACATTTTAGTAAGTGATAAAGCCACTATAAACACCAAACCACAACTAGAAATTTTCGCAGACGACGTTAAGTGTTCTCACGGTTGTACCATAGGTCAACTAGATGAAAGCGCTATGTTTTATATGCGTTCACGTGGTATTGCAGAAAAAGAAGCTAAAGCTTTATTAATGTATGCGTTTAGTAATAATGTATTAAGTTCTGTGAAAATCAATGAGCTTAAAAACAGAATTAACAAAATTATCGCAAATAAGCTAGGTGTAAATATTGGTTTCGATCTTTAGGAGCTATATCTTGCTATCCGTTATATCTTTTTTTGTCACTTATTTAAAGCAAAAAAAGGATGTCACTGCTATCAAGGCTAAAACAAACTAACAAATGTTAAACATTCAAGATATACGTAAAGACTTCCCCATACTTTCAAGAGAAGTCAATGGCAAACCACTCGTGTATTTTGATAATGCAGCAACCTCACAAACACCACAAATTGTTATTGATGCTATTGTAGATTATTATTCTAATTATAATGCCAACATCCATCGTGGGGTGCATACTCTAAGCCAAGAAGCTACAGATGCTTATGAGAAAGCACGACAAAAAGTACAAGCACATTTTAATGCTGCTAAAACTCATGAAATTATATTAACATCTGGTACTACACACAGTATTAATTTAATAGCGAATGGGTTTTCTGCACTCTTAAAAAAAGGTGATGAAATTATTGTATCTGCTTTAGAGCATCACAGTAATATTGTGCCTTGGCAAATGATTTGTGAACGCACAGGAGCAGTTTTAAAAGTTATTCCAATGAATCAAGAGGGTGAATTGATCATCAGTACTTTTGATGAGCTTTTATCTAATAATACCAAATTGGTATTTGTTAATCATGTTTCAAATGCATTAGGCACGATAAACCCTATTGAAGATATCATTACAAAAGCACATCAAGTAGACGCTGCCGTTTTAATAGATGGAGCTCAAGCTTGTCCGCATATTAAACCAGATGTACAAGCTTTAGATATTGATTTTTATGTAGCTTCAGCGCATAAACTCTGTGGACCAACAGGTGTAGGTATGTTATATGGTAAAGAGGAATGGTTAGAAAAACTACCCCCATATCAAGGTGGTGGCGAAATGATTGCTGAAGTTTCTTTTGAAAAAACTACTTATGCAGGATTACCTCATAAATTTGAAGCAGGTACACCAAACATTTGCGGTGGGATTGCTTTTGGTGCAGCTCTAGATTATATGAACTCTATCGGTTTTAACAACATTGCTGCTTATGAAGACGAACTGTTACGATACGGCACTAAAAAACTTTTAGAGATAGAAGGACTTAAAATTTACGGAACTTCAAAAAATAAAACTGCTGTAATATCTTTTAATTTAGAAGGTATCCATCCCTATGATGTAGGCACTATTGTCGATAAATTAGGTATTGCCGTTCGTACTGGGCATCATTGTGCACAACCTATCATGGATTTCTTTAATATTCCTGGTACAGTTCGTGCATCGTTCTCATTTTACAACACCAAAGCAGAAATTGATGCTTTAGTTGAAGCCGTTAAGAAAGCTAAACTGATGTTGTCTTAGTTAAAGAAACCTTATCAATTCCTCAAAACATTGAAATACAACAATTCTTGTTGTATTTTTGCATAAAATTATATTGTAGTGACCATACAAGACGTACAAAATGAAATTGTTGATGAGTTTTCAATGTTTGAAGACTGGATGCAACGTTATGAATATATGATTGAACTTGGCAAAGAGTTACCATTAATTGCAGAAGAGTTTAAAACAGAAGATAATATCATCAAAGGTTGTCAAAGTAAAGTATGGATACATGCTGAAATGAATAATAATACCATTGCATTTACAGCAGATAGTGATGCAATTATTACCAAAGGTATTATAGCCATATTATTACGTGTATTTTCAAATCAAAGTCCAAAGGATATTATTGATGCTAATATGGATTTCATTGATGATATTGGTTTAAAAGAACATTTATCACCTACTCGAGCTAACGGCTTAATAAGTATGATAAAACAAATAAAATTATACGCGATAGCATATCAAACACAATTGAATTAGTTAATTTGTTTATCATTATCAACGATAAACATCTAAACAAATAAACTTTTAGAAATGAGTATAGCAGAAATAGACACACAAGAATTAGGCGAAAAAATAGTTCGTGTTTTAAAAACCATATATGATCCAGAAATTCCTGTAGATATTTATGAATTAGGATTAATTTACGATGTGTTTGTCAATGAGGATTATGATGTGAAAATTTTAATGACCTTAACCACGCCTAACTGTCCTGTTGCGGAAACATTACCTCTTGAAGTAGAAGAAAAAGTACGCTCTTTAAAAAATGTAAAATCATCAGAAGTAGAAATCACTTTTGATCCCCCTTGGACACAAGATTTAATGAGCGAAGAAGCAAAATTAGAATTAGGAATGCTTTAACTTAATATGGCAGACGAAATTATCAATCGCGTAGCGAATAGTAAACTCATTACTCTAGATTTAGAAGACTACTATCCTGAGGGAAAACGTACTGTTTTTGATATTAAAGATTGGTTGTACGAAGGATTTGTATTACGTGAAAAAGACTTTCGTCAGTCTGTTAAGGAGTATGATTGGTCAATACATCAAGGTCAATATATTGCTTTAACTTGTAGTAGTGATGCTATTATTCCTGCTTGGGCATATATTTTATTAACAACTGTATTACAACCTTACGCAAAACATATTATTGTTGGCGATTTAGAGCAGTTAGAATCATCTATATACCAAGATATTATTACAAATCTAGATATTTCGGGCTTTCAAGATAAACCTATTATCATCAAAGGTTGTGCTAATAAACCTGTTCCAAAAAATGCCTATCTACAATTAACTACAAAGTTAATGCCCATAGCTAAATCTATTATGTATGGTGAAGCATGCTCTTCAGTACCATTATTTAAAAGGAAAAAATAACCCGTTCATCGAAACTTACAATTATTTTTAAATGTATTTTTGTTTAAAAAAAAGCAAAAGTATTTTTGTATTCACAAAAAATGTCACCCTTTTTTAAACCAAATCAAAAAAACAATTATCAATCTAAATTATTTTTAAAAATGAAAAAAGCAGTATTTCTATTAACGCTTTTTATTGGAGCAGCTTCAATACAAGCACAAACTAAAGAAGAATTAAAAGCAGAAAAAGCAAAAGCACAAAAAGTAGCTGATTCTGCGCAAGGGGTTGCAAATGCAGCACAAGCAAAAATAGATGCCTTACCAGGATGGAGAAAAGGTGTTTTTGGAACCATAGGTGCTAGTATTTCTGAAGTTAGAAATTCAGTTACGCAAAGCATTCCAAATAACTCTGCTGGTAATATTGGCTTTACAGTTAATGGATATGCAAATTTAATTGAAGAGAAATTTTTCTGGAGAAACTCTGCTAGTGTCAATTTATCTTGGGTAAGATTAGATAATAGAGATGACCCTACAGATTCAGATAGTTTTGAGCCTACCACAGATATTTTTAATATTTCTTCATTATACGGACGTAATTTGAGTAAAACATGGGCTGTATCTGGATTAGCAGAATACAGAACAACTATATTAAATGATTTTAATGACCCTGGATATTTAGATCTTGGTGTTGGTTTTACCTGGACACCTATTGAAAATCTAGTTGTTGTAATACACCCAGCAAACTATAATTTTGTATTTAGTAGTGGTGATACTATTTTT
>CAZECB010000128.1:0-6362 GCA_964510745.1 uncultured Flavobacteriaceae bacterium
TTTATTTAACAACAAACATCCTTAAAACTGTGTCCGAGTAAATGTAACAACTCCATTTGAGATTTAAGCTTCTATTAGCACTTCATTGTCTTTTAAAATGATGCTATGATTGTTTCAAAAATAACAGATTAAATATAACATCTAGAATGTGATCTTAAAATTATTATATAATAACTTGATTTGAATTCATATACTCTTGAGCATTGCATTAAAATATACTTATGAATTTAAGTTATGTAGCATAGCTTTATAAAAACTGTCTGACTTTTTATTACAAGATTAAGACCTCTATAGGCGGTATAGGGATTGTTACTTTCTGTATCGAGGTAGTAGAATAAATAATTTAAGAATTGCAGATAATATTGAAAACCGTAATTTTATATCATGTTTATTCTAGATTTTAGATAACCACTCATCGACACTTAAAAGTCATTCACCGACAATAAATTAAAATCAAACGAATATAAATCCTCATATTATCTAAATCTCGATATTTTTATTTGATAAAACTTTAAAAATGATGAAGAATTTAAACGTATTATTGATTGAAGATGATACTATAGAAATTATGAAATTGAATAGAACAATTTCTAAATTGCAGTTAAACCACACAATAATAGAAGCTAATAACGGAGATGATGCGCTTAAAATTTTAAATCAAAATGAAGGTTTACCTGATATTATTTTGTTAGATTTAAATATGCCAAAAATTAACGGTATTGAGTTTTTATCTATTTTAAAAAAAGATGAGAAGTTAAAGCACATACCAACAATTATTTTAACAACATCTAATAATAAAAATGACTTACATGAATGTTATAAAATAGGGGTTTCTGGCTATGTACTAAAACCATTGAAGTATGATGAGTATGTCTCTAAGGTTGAAAAAGTATTATCTTACTGGAGTATTAACGAATTAATAAAAGTTTAAATGAAGGGCATTGTTTTTACCGAATTTTTAGATTTAGTAGAGCATAAATTTGGATTATCTATGGTTGATAAGATCATTGAACAATCTAAATTAGATTCTGGAGGAGTGTATACTTCTATTGGAACTTATAAGTTTTCAGAGATGCTGCAATTACTTCAAAACTTAAGTGCCAATACAAATATTAGTATTGACAATTTATTATTAGTTTATGCTGAACATTTTTTTAGTGTGTTAGAAGACAGCTATCCAGGACTTTTAAATACATATAGCGACCCTATTGAGATGCTTGCTTCGATAGAGAATCACATACATGTAGAGGTTAGAAAAATATATCCAGATGCTGAACTACCTACATTTAATGTTATAGAAAAAACAAAAAATAAACTAATAATGATCTACAGCTCTAGTAGAGCAATGCATCATTTTGGTTTAGGATTAATGAATAAAACGTTTGAATATTTTAATGCAACTGCTACTATTGTTTTAGAAAAAATGAAAGAAGACGGTACAGAAGTTAAATTCATTATTAATAAAAATTAATGAGCCAAGATCAAATTGAGATACTACAACGCGCATTACATCGAGAAAAATTGGCCAGAAAGCAAGCGGAGAAAATTCTTGAAGAAAAGTCATTAGAACTTTTTAATACTACAGAAAAACTAAAAGAAGTAAATCATAAATTAGAACTTCTTTTAGACGAAAAAACAATACAGTTACAAGGTGTTTTTGAAAATATTAATGACGCTTATCTAGTAATGGATATTCAAGGAAATGTTATTAAAATGAATGATGCTGCTATCGAGCTTTTTGGCTATGATATTGAAAACGAAAACGTTAATGTCATTAAACTTATCTATAAAGAAGATTATAAATATGCCATGAATTCTTTTAAAGAATTGGTTAAAAATGGTTTTTTTACAGATTATACGGCAAGAATTTTTACAAAAACCGAAGCAGTGAGATGGGTGCATATTAATGCTTCTATTATTTACAATAAACAAAAAAAACCTATAGCAGCTCAAGGTATCATAAGAGATATTACTGAAGCTAAGTTTTCTGAAAATTTAATTGAAGAACAAAAATCAGCATTACAAAAAAGTAATGATGAACTTCAAGAATATGCACATATCGTATCACACGATTTAAAATCTCCACTACGAAGTATTGATGCCTTAGTGAATTGGATAAAAGAAGACAATAAAGAAAAGTTAGATGAAGCAAGCCTACAAAACTTTAAATTAATTGAAAGTACATTAGAAAAAATGGAACAATTAATTTCTGATGTTTTAAACTATTCAAGCCTAGGACAAATTAATCAAAAAGAGGAAGTTGATTTAAATATATTAATTTCTGATTTAGAGCAAATTTTATTTGTTCCAAAACATATCTCTATAACCATACTTAATAAGCTACCAATTATTAAAGGTGATAAAACCAAATTGCAGCAATTATTTCAAAACTTGATAAGCAATGCTATAAAATTTAATGATAAGGAAAATGGACTAGTAGAAATTGATGTTTCAGAAAAAAAATCATTTTATCAATTTTCAATAAAAGATAATGGAATAGGAATCGATGAAAAATATCACAGTAAGATTTTTAAAATATTTCACTCGCTCAACGATGACAAAAAATCTTCAGGCATTGGTTTATCTATTGTAAAAAAAATTGTCAATTTATTTAATGGCGAAATTTGGGTGAATTCTGAATTAGGAGTAGAAACAACATTCTATTTCACATTAAAAAAAGTATAACAAATGGAACAGCCTAACTTATCGTATATTAATGAATTAAGCTCTGGAAATGAAGAGTTTAAAAATAAACTGATAGCAACTATTAAGTCAGAATTTCCTGAAGAAAAATCTGTTTATCTTAAAAATATTACATCTAAAAATTACGAGAAAGCCGCAGAAAATGTTCATAAACTTAAACATAAAATTAGTATCTTAGGACTTGAAAAAAGTTATGCCCTAGCTGTAGAATTCGAGAATAACCTTAAAGATAACAATTCAGATCTTAAAGATGATTTTAATGCTATTTTACAAATCATAACAGATTATTTAAACATACTGTAATTAAATTTCTTATGAATTGTATAATAATAGATGATGAAGCTACTGCTAGACTTGTAATAAATCAATTATGTAGCAACATACCTTCTCTTAATGTAGTTGAAGAATTTACAAATGCAATTGAAGCCATAAAATACCTAAATCAAAATGAGATAGATCTTATTTTTTTAGATATTCATATGCCAGAGTTTACTGGGTTTGATTTTATTCAGACATTAAAAAATCCTCCTAAAATAATATTAACCACATCAGATTCTAATTTTGCAATTGAAGCTTTTGAATATGATTGTATAGTAGATTATTTGGTAAAACCAATTGTATTACCACGTTTTGAAAAAGCCATACAAAAAGCTGAAAAAACTGCGGTTAAAACAAATAGTGATACTCCTGTTTCAGATAAAGTAGAAACAACATCTGGAAATGATTTGTATATCAACATAGATAGGCGTCTTATAAAAATTGATATCCCTAGCATTTATTTAATAGAAGCTAAAGGCGATTATATTAATGTGAAAACTGAAAACAGTAATTATACAGTACATTCAACCTTAAAAAAGATTGAAGAAAAATTACCAGACTCACTGTTTCTGAAAATACATCGTTCATACATTATCAATGTCAAAAAAATTATTGACATTGAAGACAATAGTGTTTTAATTAAAAAAGATGTGATTCCTGTAAGCCGCTCCAATAGGCCTGAATTGATGAAACGCCTTAACTTACTTTAACTTACTTATCCTAATTAATTTGCTGTCTGTCGACACATAATTTCTAACGACCGAAAAAACAACTTTAAAAAAGACTTCTTGATATAATTTTATGGTATAAATACTAAAAATACCATATTATGAAGAAATCAATACTCTTGATAGCACTTATAAGTGCATTACCACTTATTGCTCAAAACTATCAATTTTTAGGAAATTACACATCTAATGGAACACCTTTATATTTAGAAAACCCAGGAGATATTGTTTCTGTTGAAACACAAGAAATGATTAGCAATTCTCTACCAGAAAGCTATCCTGTTCCAGATTACAATCCACATTATATATCATCAGGATACGATACCGATATTATAATAGAAAATCAAGCTGAAGTCTGGGTTACTTTTGTAAGCGAAGGTGCTGGTTATAGAAATGTTTTAGGATTTTACACCTATGATGTTAATAATCCGTCACAAACAGCTCCTACTCCAGAAGATATTACTATTATTTTTCCAAATGTTTCTGCATTAGGAAGTGGTGGTGGATTACAAATAGGAGATAAAGTGAAACTAGGCGATTTTGCTCCAGGCACAGGAATAGGCTGGGTTTTATTAGCTAATGCTTGGTCTTCAGGGTCAAGTTCTGTTGGTAATGGTTTATGGAAATTATATTCAAATCCAGATTTTAACCCAGAAAGTCAAGAAAACTTAAGATATCATAATGTATTACTATCTGATCCAGAAAACGAACGTATAATACTAGGTTTTGAAGACATACGAAGGGATTATAATTCTTGTGATAATGATTTTAATGATGCGGTGTTTTATGTGACTGCAAATCCCTATGAAGCAATTAAAACTACAAATTATGCAGATGTTGATAGTGCTTCAGATGCCGTGACTTCAGGAAACGATGGTGGATTAGAAAGTAATGGAGATCTAGCAAGTTTAATTGCTAAAAGAAATTTTAAAAGAAAACAAAAAGGAAGAGTTAATAATATGAAAAGTAGTCAAGTAGCTTATTTTCCTAATGTTTCTTTATCTGCTCAAAATATCAAAAATAATTTAAGCTTAGAAGATTATCTACCCCATACAGGAATGTTTGGAACCGAAACTGCATTTGTATCTAGTCCTGAAGATTTATTAGAAGTCACTAATGCTAATGAAATATTTTCTATAGATTTTTATAAACAAGATAAAAGAGTGTCTGCTGTTTTAGCAACAGCAACAGAAGGTTCTATTTATGACCACTCTAAAGTAATTTGCGATCGATTAAACAATTCAAGTTTAGAAGATGTAAGAACAGTAATGGTTAGAGGGCATCAAATTATTAGTTCTAAAATAAAACGCGCAACAGGAGAAACAGAATATACATTGAGTTTTTCTATTAAGTTAGGAGACACATCAAATCAATTATTTAGTTTTTGGAATATTGCTCAATATCCAGAAGGCAATTATTATAATTTTCAAATATGGGGAGGTTCTTTTTCACAAGTATTCTCAATTAGCAATCATATCATTGATACATTAACTAATGAAAAACCACTAACAAGTGAAATATTAGATGATGTTACGCCATCAGTATTTGTTAAATCAGGACATTATTCAAATGGTAGTATTACTTTAGATATCATTAATAAAGTAAATGCAGCATCTGTTACTTTTAATGGAAGTATAGCTTCAACAGAAGTTTCTGATCGTTATACGTTATCACAACAAATAAATTTAAGTGGTGATTGGAGTGAATCTATAGACATCTCTATAGGAACATTATTTGATATAGGTTTTTCAATAAGCGCATTAGAATCAAGTCAGCAAGATGCGTTGTATTTAGCTGATGGACCTTGGGGTGTAGATTATTTAGAAGATTATGCTACTGTAGATCACTTTTTTGTAGATAATCAGGAGATCAACTATTCAAGTGATACGTATGAAATTGAACGACAGCCTAGTGTTTCGGGAATGGTTAAAGGCAATATAAATTTGTTTAGACATTTACTGCCAGGGGATCAAACTTTAGAAACTTCAGATTATGAAACCTTGCAATTTAATATTACAAATAATGAACCTGTAGAAATTGTACTAATGTCAGAAAGTTTAATTGATTGGGAAAATCGTTTGCGATACACAATTCCAGCAAATTCTGAAGAAACTTTCTATAGCATTTCATTAAATGATTTTGTAGATGCTAATGACAACTCTTTAAAAATACAAGATGTTAAAACAATCGTATTTTCTGTAATAGGAGATTATGAAACTTACAAATCGTTTAGTTTAGAAATTAATGACTTGGCTTTTGGTATAGAAAACACATTATCTATGTCTGAAAATATTTTAAAAATAGTAAACCTTAAAAACTACCCAAATCCTTTTAGTAAAACAACAACTATTGAATTACCATTTACTTCAATGCAATATGCAGATATAATGGTTGTAGATATGCTAGGAAGAGTAGTAGATCAGCAACATATAAAGATAACATCAAATACTAAAGAGATTAAATATACTATTCCAAAAGTAACTCAAGGACTTTATAAATATATACTTAATGATGATTTAAATAATAGATATTCAGGAACATTTGTAATAAAATAGCGAATAAGTAAGTTGGTTTTTTTTGAAAGGGTGATAAATTTATTTATTGCTCTTTCTT
>CAZECB010000129.1:0-1265 GCA_964510745.1 uncultured Flavobacteriaceae bacterium
AGATTTTAAGCCTGCTAAAAACGTTTCAGAGACTAAGTCTTTAGCTAAGTCTCTATCATTAATACGTGATATGGTGTAATTATAGAGGTAATCAGAATATAATTTTACCCAGTTATTAGGGTTTAGAGTTTTATTTGCCATAGTAGACTCGATAACTAAGCTTCAAAAATAGTATAATTATTATAAACCAAAGTACTAGCTTTGTCTTAAATTATTTTAAAAGTATATTAAATCCTCCTTAAAAAAACATGCCATATCTCATAATTTTTGAAGGGAATAAAGAAAACCCATTAGTAAGCAAGCTCATTTTACTTTCTGGGTTTATACTATTCTTGGTATTTGTCTTATGGCGTTTATTGTTATTTGCAGAATCTTTTTGGGTAGAGTACATTAAAAGAAAACCGCCGTTTAGACATTTTTATTTATGGAAGCGACAACTTAAGCGTAGGCAATTACATATTTTAAAGTCCGAATTTTCATTTTACAATAGATTATCTCCTAAAGAACAACGCTATTTTGAGCATAGAGTTGCTGTGTTTATATATAATCATTCTTTTGATGGTAGAGGCATGCGTATTGATGATAGAGTAAAGGTGTTAATTTCTGCTACGGCTATTATGCTCACATTTGGTTATAGAGATTATGATATTAATTCTGTAAATAATTTTATTATATATCCTAAAGAGTTTTTCTCCAGAGCAAACAAAGCATATCATAAAGGTGAATTTAATTTAGGTTTAAGAACTATTGTTTTTTCATGGGAGAATTTTTTACATGGTTATGATATCAGTAACGATAATTTTAATTTAGGTATACATGAATATGTGCATGCCATGCATCTTGAATTTGCTAACAAGGGAAATAACAGTCCCAATGCTGTTATTTTTATGAATACCTATCATGATTTAGTCACATTTTTAGATGCTGACGAGGCTTATAAGCAACGACTGGTAGCGTCACGATATTTACGTGATTATGCATATACCAATACGTTTGAGTTTGTTGCAGTACTTATTGAATCCTTTATGGAAACTCCAGAGGAGTTTAAAGCTCAATTTCCGGAAATGTACGCTTATGTTAAGCAAATGCTTAACTTCAATTTTGCAGGTTATTGATTTTTAGAGTTTAGAAATTAGAGAATGGATACAAGACTGAAAGTTTCTAAAACTAAATTTAAAACTTTAGACAAAAGAAAATAATTTCCTCAAACCTCAAACCTCAAACCTCAAACCTCAAACCTACTTCTCTGCTGTAACCAAATAATA
>CAZECB010000129.1:1275-6358 GCA_964510745.1 uncultured Flavobacteriaceae bacterium
AACTTTTTAAATGTAATCCTGAAAGTAATGCATAAAATGAACCTTTTAAATTATGCCAACTTTCTTTTTTTAAAGGTTTTAAACCAAAGATTCTTTTTAAAATAAATCCAGCTATAGCAAATGGAACATGCAATACAGATGGAGCTACTTTAAGAGATATATCTTCTACAATGACTTCTTTAAAACCAACATGCTTTAAGTTATCTGCCATCGTTTTAATAGTAGCTAAACGTTCTAATGACCAATGACTACATAGTTTATGATATGCGTAATTTGATCCAGGACATAATTTCTCTACGTCTTTTTTTAAAAAAGCATCAGCAATCACTAATTTTCCATCAGGTTTTAAAATACGATAGGCTTCTTTAAGTGCATCTATATGATGTCCAGAATGGCAAAAACTTTCTATAGCTACAGCAGAATCAAATGAATGACTTTGAAATGTTGTATGATTATAATCTTCTTTAAGTATAATACCGTTTTCTCCTTTAAGCAGTTTGTTGCCTTCATTTTGCTGAATATTAGAGAGTGTAACCCCATAAGCGATCACATTTTTACAGGTGTTTAATGCATATCGCATAGTTGCTCCCATACCACAGCCTAAATCTATCAGTCGGTTTTTAGACGATCCTATATTTAAACGTTTAATGACTTGACGGTTCATTTCATTGAGCATGCTATCACGTCTAAAAGGATTAGTTTTAAAAGGGATAAAGTAACCAAAGTGCATGTTGTAATCGTTACTCCAGAACTCATAATCTTCTGTAGCTTCATTGTAGAAATTTTCTATGTCTATACTGTGGTCTTCTGAAGTGTTGTATGTTAATGTTTCTGTTTTCATGATATTTAAAGTTTTGGAAATTTCCAATGAGTATTTTGGTGTTTAATTGCAGTAGATTTGAGATTATATTCTTGAGTATTTGTATGATGTATAATGTTTAGTTTTGATAATAACCAAACCAATACCCATCCAAAATCTATCTCATACCACTTTGAAGAAAATTTTGCTGAGGATGGAAATGCATGATGATTATTATGAAATCCTTCTCCAAAAGAAATGAGACCTAGAAAAATATCATTATATCCGCTTTCGTCTGCATTTTCTATTTGATATCTTGAGTAACCGTATTTGTGCGATGCGTATCCGATATACCAATGACCTAATATTATTAATGATGTTCTAAAACTCGTAAGAATGAGCATACTATTAAAGCCTAGCAGTAAGTATAATAGTAACATGAGACCAAAATAGTGTAAGTACCATGTTTTATCTAGCCATAATATGAAAGAGTCATTTACATCTTCTTCTGGAATATTATATCGATTGATATTTTTTGGTGAAAATGTTAGGTGAAGATTCCACCAATAATCTGTAAATAAAGAATGTTGATATTGAAAATATCTTGGACAATCTTTTCGGTTTTGCCAATAGTCTCTATAGTAATGTTGTTTTAACCAACTTAAAGGACTTCCAAGACCTGTTAAAATAAATGCAAACAAACTGAAAGTTCTAAAACGTTTTGATGTGCTGTAAGATTTATGAATGATACCTCTATGTAAACCTACTGAATGTCCAATACCCACAGTTATAAAAAGTAGTATTATGTTTATTATAATATCACTCCATGTAATCATAGAAAAATCTATTAAGAATATTGAAGTTAACATTAGGTATAACCATAATGATTTCTTCCAATTGAATGTAATATCACCTGTTGATGTTTTTAGCTTATACTTCATGATTAAATCTTTTTGATTGTATGTATTATGTAAAGAAAATAGCCAGCAATCATCATTGGTAAAATCATTATACCAATAATAACTACATATGGGCTATTATAAATTTTCCAATCAAATAGCCACATAAAGCCGTATATAATGATTATTAACCAATATGTTTGTAATAGTTTTTTAGTTTTATAAGAGAAAGTTTTCCAGTGAAAGATGAGTAATAGAGAACTTAAAACTTGGAATATCCCGAGGATGATTTGAGCATATAAACCTAAAACAATAGTTAGGTATAGAATCAATGTAATAATAAAGATCAATTGATTAATAAGATAGATTTTTTTCATAATTTCTAATGTTTTAAACTTTCAGTAAAAATTGAAAGTTTAATTTAAAAAATATATTAACTATTTCATCAGTTTATAAACAGACTTTGTTAACCAGTTTTGCTTTTGATTAACCAGTTTATTCATTAAGGTATCTAAATCGTTTGTTAAGTCTTTTAAAGCTTTGGTTTGTTTAATCAACTCTTTGGTCTTAACACTACCATCATCTTTAATAGACGATACCTCTTCTAAAACTTTAATCACAGGTTTAATCTCTCTACGGCTTCGTTCTTTTGCAACAATTCTGGCTAATTCCTGTACATCTTTTTCAGTAGTAAAAAACTCTTTGCGTTCTCCAGAAATCAAAATTTTGGTTACTATACCCCAATCTATAAGCTGCCTTAAATTCATACTTGTGTTACCTCTGGAGATTTTAAGTTCTTCCATAATATCTTCCATAGATAATGGTCCTGTAGAGATAAAAAGTAAAGCTTGTATTTGAGCCATAGCTTTATTGATGCCCCAAAGAGTCCCTAAGCTTCCCCAGGTACTAATAAACTTTTCTTTAGCGTCTTGATAGTTCATTTTTTTACTTTATAATACAAATATATAAAATATTTTAAACTTTCAATAATTATTGAAAGTTTATTTTGTCTAGAGATTTCATACTTCCTTAGTATCTTAGTGTAAAATTTATAGCATGAAACAGATACTACTCAGTCTTTTCTTAGTTGTTTTTGGTTTTATTAATGCCCAAGTAGAACTTATTCCAAATCCAAGTAATATTAATTCAGGAACATTTACATTTAAATATGGTAAATTTAATGATTTTACCATTTTTGATCCGCAATCTAACCCTAACCTTTATTTATACACAGGATTACAAACTGATGCAGATCCTGCAACTTGGGATTATAATGATGGCGATTTTACCATAGCCAATCTTGTAAATATGATTCCGTTAACGCTCGATACTAATTTAGGGTATTATGTGGCCACATTTAATCCAGCAACACGAAATTATTTTGAAGAAGTATCGCAGTCTGTAGTTAGCTTACCTAATGGACTTCAAGTATTTGATTGGTACTTTTTAATTACTACAGATGATTTATCTAGACAATCGGCAGATTTAAGAGGATCGGATTATGGTTTTGGCGGCGCAACGCTTTCTACCAATGAGTTTCAAAACCAACAAGATTTTAAAATCATTAATCAAACATTGTATTTTAATACTTCTGGCGAATATCTCGTGTCAATCTATAATGTATTAGGGAAACAAATTATAAATAAGAAGATTAATGTTGTTAATAATTTTGAGTATAAACCAAAATTGAGAAGCAAAGGTTTATATATCGTTAAAGTCAATAAAGGCAACTCAACACGAACTTTAAAGATGTTAAACTATTAAACTATGAATCAAGACCTTCAAAGCTCAGATTATAGAATCAGAAAATTGATTGGAATTTTAGGATTATCACTTCCAATTGTTTTACCACTGTTACAAACCGAATTTTTAGCCTCTATTAGTCATTTTTATTATGGTAAATTTTCCAGTTTATATTTTATCATTGTATTAGCAACGTTTGCACTATTTTTAATTTCCTACAAGGGTTATACAATAGATAGTGCTACAGAGAAACTAAGTGATGATTTAATTACTAATATTGGAGGTTTTGCAGCCTTAATCGTCGTAATAATACCAACAAAATGCTCTGAAAGTGCTAGTGCTGCTATTGATATTATATGCAGTGATGGTTATCAACATCTATTAGAGCATAATGATAAAACACAAAATATCATTCATTTGGTAAGTGCAGGTATTTTTATTTTATCAATGGGTTGGATGTCTAAATATAAATTCACTAGAGGAGAGAATGATTTAAATAATAAGCTATACAAATTCTGTGGTAATATGGTATTTATCACACTTGGAATACTAGTAGTTTTTACAGTACTTGATAGATTTGAAGTGTCTTTTCCTCTAAAAAATTATTATGTTTTTATATTTGAAACCATTGCAATTATTCCTTTTGGAATTTCCTGGTTAATTAAGGGAAAAGCGATAGATGATGTCAAAGAAATGTTTTCATCCACTAAAGTATAGCGAAGATTATTTGATTTGTAAGTGTATATGATCATCATGTCTCACTGCTTGGCAACCGTGAAATCTAACTGCATTGTAAGGTTGTAATCCTAATTCTTGTTTTAAATAAGGTTCGATAAAAATTTTAGAATCTTTAGTGTGGCGTAGTAGGCTTAGAATAAGTGTTTTTGTACGGTTCTTGTCTAAGATTAAATCCTTGTTGGTAGTAATCCCTAAATACTTAGTCATATCATATTGCCAGAAACCTGTTGATTTACAATACGTATTTATACGGTTTTGAGAGTTTGTATAAATGCCGTAACCTAATAGAGAATTCTTATCATTGGTAGACTGACCTTTTTTTGTTTTATACTGAAATGCAATATCAACTTTCTTACCGTCATTATGACTTAAATGTGGTAATAACGGAAACCCATTAAAAAATGGAAAGTTAGCATCTAAATACGTTATGGCAATGTTAGATTCTTCTAAATCTTTTGCAGACTTTTTTAATACCGTATAAAGGTCTTTAGTTACATAATTTCTAAATAATAAAGGATATATGATGTTATGTGACTTTAAAGTACTTTCATAAATAGGAAGTTGCGTTCTACCAAAAATAGAGGCAATCACTGGGGTTAATAACAGATTAAAACTAAGATAAATTATGAGAAATACGATATAGATTTTCTTTTTCCAGCGTTTAGATAACCATAAACTCAATACCCAAATTAATCCACCTATCTGAGTTAATACAGTTAGAAGCAAAAAAATGGAGATATATCCTATAAATTTTAAAAATACCATATAGGATAAAAACGATAAGCGTTTAGACTTATTTTATTAGTTCAGCTCGTCTCAGTAAAGCTCCGGGTTTTGGTCCTTGTCCTCTAAACCTGAGTTCGATTATTAAAACAAGTAAATTTGATTAGAATTCACGGTTTTG
>CAZECB010000130.1:0-6351 GCA_964510745.1 uncultured Flavobacteriaceae bacterium
GCGCTCGTAATGTAAGAGATGGGCAATCTGTAGAAATTAAAAACAATTAACTATGGCTAAGAAAAAAAAGAAAATCGATAAAGAATTTGGGTTATCTTCTTGGGCAATTAATAATAAAACCACTATTTATGTGATGATGGTTTTAATTCTAGTTCTTGGAGTTTCTGCATATTTTGCAATGCCAAGAGAGAATTTTCCAGAAATTAGAGAAACAAAAATTTATATCAGTTCAATTTTTCCTGGTAATACTGCTGAAGATATTGAAAAACTTATTACTGACCCTTTAGAGGATAAACTTAAAACGGTAAGTAATGTTGTTGAAATCACTTCAACTTCACAAGAAGATTACTCTATTGTTATTGTTGAATTTGACGAGAATATTTCTGTTGATGCTGCTAAACAGAAAGTAAAAGACGAAGTCGATTCTGAAACGTCTAGTGAAGATTGGCCAACTTTTAATGGTGCTAAAGTAGAGCCTAATGTGTTTGAGTTAAGCCTTTCTGAAGAATTGCCAATTCTAAATATTAATATTTCAGGAGATTATCCTGTTCAACAATTAAAAGAGTTTGGTGAATATTTGCAAGACGAAATTGAAGATCTTCAAGAAATAAAGGAAGTTGCCATTCGTGGCGCCCAAGATAAAGAAGTTGAAGTTGCTGTAGATATTTATAAAATGATGGCAGCACAAGTAAGTTTCAACGATGTTATTGGAGCTATTAACAATGGTAATGTAACGATGTCTGCTGGAAATTTAATTGCTAGCGGGCAACGACGTACTATCCGTATTTTAGGAGAAATAGAAACCCCTAAACAATTAGAAAACTTTGTTGTAAAATCTGAAGATAATAGCCCTATTTATTTAAAAGATATTGCTACAGTATCCTTCAAAGAAAAAGAGCGCACTACCTATGCTAGGGAATTTGAAAATAGGGTAGTGATGTTGGATGTAAAAAAACGATCTGGAAAAAATATGGTGGCAGCTACTGATCAAATCAAAACGATCTTACAAGGCACAAAAAACAATAATATTTTCCCAAGTGATTTAAATGTAACAGTCACTAATGACCAGTCTTCAAAAACCATTGGTCAAGTTGATGATTTGGTAAATAATATCATTTTCGGAATCATCTTAGTGGTTAACGTACTCATGTTTTTCTTAGGATTTAAAAACGCTTTGTTTGTTGGATTTGCGATACCTATGTCAATGTTTATGTCGTTAATGATTTTAAATTTATTGGGATATACGATGAACACAATGATTCTTTTCGGTTTAATTATGGGCTTAGGAATGCTGGTAGATAATGGGATTGTAGTAGTAGAAAACGTATATCGTTTAATGGATGAAGAAGGGTTGAGCAGAGTAGAAGCTGCTAAAAAAGGAATTGGAGAGATAGCTTTCCCTATTATTATTTCTACAGCAACCACTGTAGCAGCATTTATTCCGTTAGGTTTATGGCCAGGAATTATGGGGCAGTTTATGAAATATTTCCCAATCACGTTATCAGTCGTTTTAGGATCTTCTTTATTTGTTGCTATATTTTTTAACTCGGTCTTAGTATCACAATTTATGAGTACCGAAGATAAAAACATGCCTTTAAAACGTATTGTTACGATATCTGTTATTGTTGGAGGTATAGGGGTTTTAATCTTATTACTAGGGGGAACTTATAGAGCAATTGGTAGTATTATGGTATTCACTGCCATTATGCTTTGGGTGTATCGTATATTTTTAAGACGATGGGCTAACGGGTTTCAAAACAGAGTATTACCAAAGTGGGAACATTTTTATGAAAGTATTCTACGTGGTGTATTAAAAGGATGGCGACCAATTATATTAAGCATCACTACGTTTTTATTATTGTTTGTTGCGTTTGGAGGTTTTGGAGCATCTGTACAGAGTAAACGTACAAAAGTTGAGTTTTTCCCAGATAACACTCCTAATCAGATTATTGTTTATATAGAATATCCTGAAGGTACTGATATTGAAAAAACAAATACAATCACTAATGATATTGAAAAACGAGTCTATACAATAATTAATTCTGAAGAATACTTAGATGATAAAAAGCAAAATTTTTTAGTTGAAAGTGCTGTGTCTCAAGTAGGAGAAGGTGCTGGAAATCCACAAACTGATGGTGGTTCTGCTGCAGAAATGCCTCATCGCGGTAAAATTACCGCATCCATGCGAGAGTATAAATATCGAAAAGGAGCTGACAGCAAACTACTTCAGAAAAAAATACAAGAAGCATTAAAAGGTATTTATCCAGGCGTTGCTATTTCTGTTGAAAAAGATGCTGCGGGCCCACCCGCAGGTTACCCTATTAATATTGAATTAGAAGGGAGTAATTATGAAGAGTTAATTTCTGTTGCTGAGCAAATGAAGACATTCATTAATACCAAAAACATTTCTGGAATTGACGAACTTAAAATTGACGTTAACAGAGCGAAACCGTCTATGCAAGTAAAAGTTGATCGTCGAAAATCTGGAGAATTAGGCGTTAGTACAGGTCAAGTAGGGCAACAATTACGTAATTCTATTTTTGGAGCTAAAGCAGGAATATATAAAGAAAATGGTGAAGATTACGATATTTATGTGCGCTTTAATAAAGCAAACAAAACAAATACAAATGCTATTTTTAATCAAAATATCACTTTTAGAGATAATTCTGGGAAGGTTAAAGAAATTCCTATTTCTACAGTTGCGAAGCAAGTAAATAGTTCAGGATTTAGCGCTATAAAACACAAAGATGTAAAACGTGTAGTTACCATATATTCTGCATTAACTCCAGGGGAAACAGATGCAGGAGCTATTGTAGAAAAAATTCAAAATGAAATGCGAAATTTTAGCGACATCCCTAATGGTGTTAAAATAGATTATACTGGCCAGATTGAGGAACAAAATAAACAAATGGCATTTTTAATGAGTGCGTTCTTTATTGGATTAGGGTTGATATTTTTCATTTTAATATTTCAATTTAATTCGGTGTCTAAACCTGCTATTATTATGTTAGCTATTTTTTTAAGCTTAATAGGTGTATTTGGCGGGTTAATTATTACAGGACAGTCCTTTGTAATTATGATGACCATGATGGGAATCATTTCTCTAGCGGGAATTGTGGTCAATAATGGCGTAGTATTACTAGATTATACACAATTATTAATAGATCGTAAAAAAGAAGAACAAGGTTTAAATAGCAGCGATTATGTAAATAATGAAACTTTACTAGAATGTGTTATAAAAGCGGGTAAAGCACGTTTACGTCCTGTATTATTAACAGCAATAACTACTATATTAGGATTAATCCCTTTGGCGACAGGACTAAACATTAACTTCTTTACTTTGTTTAGTGAGTTTAATGCTAATATATACGTAGGTGGTGATAATGTGATTTTCTGGGGGCCATTAGCTTGGACAGTCATTTATGGCTTGTTTATAGCAACATTTTTAACTTTAATTGTAGTGCCCATCTTATTTTATTTAGTAACACGATTTAAAATGTGGTTGAGAAATAGGTCAATTCCTTCAGAAATTGAAGATGATTTATCTATTAAATTAGTATTAGATAAATAATATAAAAATCCCGAAACTTTAAAGTTTCGGGATTTTGTTTAGACCTAAATTTATATTAATTACTATTGATTCTCATTAAATGGTATAGGAACTGCCATTGGCACATTATCTGTAGGTCTATCATTTAGTAGTTGTAATTCATCTAATCTACCAAAACGTCTCATATCTACCCATCTGTGGCTCTCTCCAAATAAAGAATAACGTCTTTGAAACAATATTTCATCTTCCAATTCAATTGGTGATATGCCTCCCGTATAGTCTCCTATACCCGCAGCATTTCTAATAATATTAATTGCATTAACAGCATCACCTGGGCTAGCTACGATGTTAGCCTCTGCAAATAACAAAATCAATTCTTCATTTCTAATAATAGGAACATCCGTTACATTATTTTGATAAATAAATACATCGTGCGTTCCTGTTAAGTCAGAAAATGACACTGGATTAGGTTCAATCATATCTGTATCTTCATTTAGTGCTTCTCTAAACACAACTTTATTAAACCTACTGTCATTCGGTAAGGCATCAGCAATAAAACTGGAATGTGCTACTCTTACAGGGCTGGCTTGATTTAAAGCTATAAATAGTGGATTTGCTATATCTCCTCCACTTAAAGAAAATGTATGATATATTCCATCCGTTAAATCTCCTGTCATGTTCATAAAAGATTCTTGCAGAAGCATTAGTACATTTGGATAATTTCCTCTGTATGCTTCAACTCTAGCAGTCAATGCTCTATTAAATTCAAGAAAATCAATTGCCCTAACGGCTAAAGCAGTAGGGTCTTCTAAGTCATCAAACCCTCCAGGCAAAACAAATAGATTTTCTCTTGTAGATAATTCTAGCACATCAGCAATTCTCAAATCACTAGCAGCTTGTTCTAAGAGGTTAAAGATTGCTGTCAAAGCTTCAGTTTCATTCACAAAAGCTCCTAAATTACTTGCATCTGCAACATCCAATCGGATACCATTATTAAATTGATTATTTGTTAGCATTAATAATTCATGAGCTAATAATGTATTTAAAACACCTGTAGTCGCTGCTATTTCTTCTGCAGAGAAATCAGGAACAGTGGTATTAGCTAATCCTTCTAGAGCTAAATTAATGTTTCTAATATTAGCATACCTTGCATTCCAAGGTGTTGTTGTATAAAATGTATTATTATCTAAATTACCAGTCACTACATCAGCTTCAAATCGAGGGTCTGAACCTGTAAAAAAATAATACTCACGTCCAAAAATACTTTGCACATCTACTTGAGTAGCCAATCCAACACGCATATCAGAAAACACTCCTGATAATACTTGTGGTAATTCTGCTCTGGACAAATCTGAAGATATAGCATCTGCACTTAATCCATTTAAAGGAGGTATTTCATCTAAGTCACATGAGTTTAACAATAACACACTTAATAATATTATAATATTCTTTAATTTTATATGTTTTTTCATGATTTTATATTTTAAAATTGAGCTGATAAAGAGAATAAAAATCGTTTAGCTGATGGAAATGGTGTTACTTCAACACCTGTTGATAAACCGCTACCTCCAAAGTTAGATACTTCAGGATCATAACTATTATAATCAAATATATTAATTATGTTTCTTCCTGAAACCCCAATATTAATGTTTGAGACGACATCACCAAACCATGAATTTAATACGGCACTAGGAATTGAATATTTTAACCCTATTTCTCTTAATCTTAAATAAGATGCATCTTCAACAAACGGCGTTGCATTACCAGAAAAAAGTCCATTGTTAATTCTGAAGTTACCATTAGAAATATTAGGATCAAAATCAAAATCATCAAAATCAGAACTTGTTCCTCCAAAATCGGATAATAATTGTGTTAAGTTAATATTATCACCGCCTTGCTTCCAGTGCCATAAAAATGATAAGGTAAAATCTTTATACTTTAAATCATTCTGCCATGTTACTTGAAAATCTGGCTCTGTATCACCCAATTGAGTCACAGGAGTACCTGGTCCTGTAGTTCCTACAATTTGTGTAACACTTTCACCTTCTTCAATTTGGAACTGACCTAAACTATTACCAAAACCACCTAGGTTAAACGTTGGTACATTTAAACGTGTTACTTCAGATCTATTTCTAAACCAATTAACATTAGTGTTCCAACTAAAATCATCATTGCTAAATATATTCGCATTTAATGATATTTCTAGCCCTCTATTCTCAAAATCACCGCCATTTTCTTGTTGCCCTGTAAATCCTGAAGATGCTGGTACTTGTGCTATTACCAAAAAGTCTTCTGCTTCTTTATTGTAATAGGTAAATGTTAATGAAAGACGATCATCAAAAAAGCCTGCATCAAAACCTATTTCGAATTCTTTATTTCGTTCTGGTTGAATTCCAGGATTACCTTGAACAGGTGGAACAACAACTCCAACATTGCCGCTAATTAGCGTGCTATTAAGTAATGTAAATAAACTACCAAAAGTAGCAAACGTACCAGCTTCACCATAAGCTACTCTAGGTTTAAAGCGATTTATGACATTATTGTCTTTCCAGAAATCAAAATTATGTAAGTTAACTGCTGCTGATGCTTTTGGATAGTAAAAGAATTCATTAGGATCTCCATTATTAGTAGATTTATCTCCTCTAATTCCTAGAGTTGCTAAAATTTTATCTTGGTAATTAAATTCTTCTTGTACAAAAAAACCAAAATCTTCTTGTAATAATCTAAATTGATTAGAACTAATATTAGCGCCTTGATCTACATTGGTCTGCCCTCCAATCAAATCTGTAGCTATAACTCCA
>CAZECB010000131.1:0-6343 GCA_964510745.1 uncultured Flavobacteriaceae bacterium
AATTGCTAAAGGCAAACATATTTTTATTGAAAAACCCATTACAAATACAGTTGAAGAAGCAGAAGAAATTCGTGCTTTAGTGGCTTCAAATAATGTAAAAGGACAAGTAGGCCATGTAGAGCGTTTCAATCCTGCTTTTATTGCTATAAAAGATGATATAGAAACACCAATGTTTATTGAGACACATCGTCTTGCAGAATTTAATCCTCGAGGCACTGATGTCCCTGTGGTTTTAGACTTAATGATTCATGATATTGATATTATATTAAGTGTTGTAAAATCTAAAGTAAAGCATGTATCTGCCAGTGGTGTTTCAGTAATTAGTGATACACCAGATATTGCCAATGCACGCATTGAATTTGAAAATGGTTGTGTTGCAAATCTTACAGCAAGTCGTATTTCATTAAAGAATATGCGTAAAACACGTTTTTTTCAAAAGGACGCTTATATTTCTGTAGATTTTCTAGAAAAGAAATGTGAAGTTGTTAAAATGAAAGATGCTCCAGAACAAGCAGGAGATTTTGATATGATTCTTCAAAATGCTGAAGGTATCAAAAAGCAAATCTATTTTGACAATCCTGAAATAGCAGGTAATAATGCAATTTTAGACGAATTAGAAGCTTTTGCAGATGCCATTAACACAAATACAAAACCCATTGTAACATTACATGATGGTACTGAAGCATTACGTGTCGCAACCATGATTATCAATCAATTTTAAAAAAGTAAAATAAACACTGTCAGTTCGAGCGCAGTCGAGAACTTTCAAACAAATTTAATAAACATTAATAAAATTCTTGACTTAAATCAAGAATGAATAATAAAAATATTCAATGAAAAACATAGCAGTTATAGGAGCAGGAACCATGGGGAATGGTATTGCACATACTTTTGCACAAAGCGGATTTAAAGTGCAATTAATAGATATCAGCGAAGCTTCTCTTAAACGTGGAATAGATACCATTACTAAAAATTTAGATAGGATGGTTACTAAAGAGCGAATTACAGAAGCTGATAAAACGGAGACATTAAGTAACATTTCTACATTTACAGATATTACTGCTGGTGTAGAATATGCTAGTTTAGTAGTAGAAGCAGCTACCGAAAATTTAGATTTAAAATTAAAAATTTTCAAACAATTAGATGAAGCTTGTTCGGACGATACTATTTTAGCTACAAATACATCATCTATATCTATTACTCAGATTGCGGCAGTAACGTCTCGACCTGAAATGGTCATAGGGATGCATTTTATGAATCCTGTGCCTATTATGAAATTGGTAGAAATCATACGTGGATATAATACTAGTGATAAAGTTACCAATACAATTATGGAGATGTCTAAAACATTAGGCAAAATTCCAACAGAAGTGAATGACTAACCAGGTTTTGTAGCCAACAGAATTTTAATGCCAATGCTTAATGAATCTATAGAAACTTTATATAATGGTGTTGCTGGTGTTCAAGAAATTGATACCGTAATGAAACTAGGTATGGCGCATCCTATGGGACCATTACAGTTAGCAGATTTTATTGGCTTAGATGTTTGTTTATCAATACTCAACGTAATGTATGATGGGTTTAAAAATCCTAAATATGCACCATGCCCTTTATTAGTAAATATGGTGCGAGCAGGTAAATTAGGAGTGAAATCTGGTGAAGGATTTTATGATTATTCAGAAAGTAGAAAAGCAGAAACAATTTCTAAACAGTTTATCTAAAAAACACGCTCACTTTAGTGAGTAATAAATATGGCCAAAGTAATTCCTTTTAAAGCAATTCGTCCTACCAGAGACAAAGTAAGTTTAGTTGCTTCTAGGTCTTATCAAAGTTATACGCAAGCCGAAAGAGAAGCACGTTTAGATTATAATCCGTTTTCATTTTTACACATTGTAAATCCTGGATATAAATATGATAGGGAAATTACTGGTAAAGAACGTTATGGTTTGGTTAAAAATAGGTATCTAGAGTTTAAAGAAGATCAAATTTTTATTCAAGATGAAACTCCAAACTATTATGTTTATAAAGTTGTAAATCGTGATGGTTATGAGTTATCTGGTATTATTGCAGCTACTAGTGCTGAAGATTATAAAAATAATATTATAAAAAAACATGAGCACACCATTGAATATCGAGAACAGATTTTTAAAGATTATTTAAAAACAGTAGGGTTTAATGCTGAGCCTGTATTGTTGACACATCCCGATAATAGTGTGATTACTTCTATTATTTCTGAAACTCAAAAACACCGAGCTGAATTTGAGTTTACCACTACCTATAGGGACACTCATTATTTATGGGTTATTGATGAAATAGAAGATATAAATAGAATTAAAAACGAATTCAAAAATATAGAAACACTCTATATTGCTGATGGGCATCATAGGTCTGCATCTTCTCAATTATTATGTGAAGATTTAAAACAACAATCAGATCACCATACAGGAAATGAGCCTTATAATTATTTTATGAGTTACCTTGTATCTGAATCTGATTTAAAAATTTATGAATTCAATCGGATTATTAAAGATTTAAACGGATTGAGTAAAGAAGAATTTTTAATTCAATTAGATACGATATACCGTATTGAAAATAGAGGTATTGAATTATATAAACCTTCAAAAAAACACCATTTTAGCATGTATCTTGATGGCGAGTTCTATTCATTATATTTAAGACGTTCTGAATATGAATTTCAAACATCACTCGATGCTTTAGATACACAAATTTTATATAAAACAATTTTGAAGCCTATTTTAGGAATTAAAAATTTACGCAATGATACCAGAATAGAGTATTCACATGGTAAAAGCAATTTAGTTTCTATAAAACAAAAAGTAGATGAAGGCGAATTTGAAGTAGGTTTTGGGCTTGTACCTGTCACTATTGAAGAAATAAAGCAAATTGCAGATGAAGGTTTAACCATGCCTCCAAAAAGCACCTATATTATCCCAAAACTCAGAAGTGGAATTACTATTTATGAATTTTAAATGAGTATACAGCACAATTTAAATACAATAAAATTATCTTTACCAGAGCACGTTACTTTAGTTGCCGTTTCTAAAACTAAACCTATAAGTGATTTAATGGAAGCCTATAATGCTGGTCAACGCGTTTTTGGGGAAAATAAAATCCAAGAACTAGTTGAAAAGCATGAAACAATGCCAAAAGATATACAATGGCATATGATTGGTCATTTACAGAGTAATAAAGTCAAGTACATGGCTAGTTTTGTAAATTTAATACATGGCGTAGATAGTTTAAAATTACTTAAAGAAATTAACAAACAAGCACAAAAATACAATCGTGTTATTGATTGTTTATTACAAATTAAAATTGCTTCAGAAGACTCTAAATTTGGAATGTTTGCTGAAGATGTTTTAGCTATTATTCAGTCTGAAACCGTTTCAGAATTAAAGCATATTAATATTACTGGACTTATGGGGATGGCAACATTTACAAAAGACACCTCACAAATTGAAAAAGAATTCAAGTACTTAAAATCTACTTTTGAAAGTTTAAAAACAATACAAAAACCTAATTGTAATCTTAAAACGATAAGTATGGGCATGAGTGGTGATTATGCATTAGCTATAGATTGTGGAAGTACTATGGTTAGAGTGGGAAGTAGTATCTTTGGTCATAGAAATTACAATTAAAGGTATTTGTACGCAATTTTAGACATAGAAACGACTGGCGGAAAGTATAATGAAGAAGGAATTACTGAAATTGCTATATATAAATATGATGGTCATCAAGTCGTTGATCAATTTATTAGTCTCGTTAATCCAGAAAGAGAAATCCAGCCCTTTGTAGTTAACCTTACTGGCATCAATAGTAAAATGCTTCGTAATGCACCTAAGTTTTATGAAGTTGCTAAACGTATTGTTGAAATTACTGAAGATTGTATTATTGTAGCCCATAATGCATTATTTGATTATCGTATTTTAAGTACTGAATTTAGACGTTTAGGATTTGATTTTAGCAGAAAAACATTATGTACGGTTGAGTTATCTAAAGATTTAATACCAGATCAAAAATCATATAGTCTAGGTAAACTTACTCGTATACTAGGTATTCCTGTAAGTGATAGACATCGTGCAGCAGGAGATGCACAAGCTACTGTAAAACTTTTCAAACTTTTATTAGATAAAGATTTAGACAAAACAATTATCAAAGAATCTATAAAGCAAGATTCTAGAGATAAAATGACGCCTAAACTTTTAAATATAATTGAAGTCTTACCAAGTATTACGGGAGTCTATTATATGCATAATTCTGAGGGCAACATCATCTATATTGGTAAGAGTAAAAATATAAAGCAACGAGTCAATCAGCACTTTACTAATACTAGTGCTAAAGCAAAAAAAATGCAATTACAAGTTGCTAATATCACTTATGAAGAAACTGGTAGTGAATTAATAGCACTTCTAAAAGAAAGTGAAGAAATAAAACGCAACAAACCTACTTTTAATCGTGCCTTAAAACGTACATATTTTTCTCATGGTTTATATCAATTCACAGATAGTAACGGTTATATTAACTTAAGAAATTTAGCTGTAAAAAATCAAGAAGAATTTCCTATTACAACGTTTTCTAATTCGCAAAGCGGAAAAAGTTTCATTACAAAAATGACAGATACTTATAAACTTTGTCAAAAATTAACAGGCGTTCAAAAAACAGATAAAAGTTGTTTTAATCATAGTATTAAGCAATGCTTTGGGGCTTGTATTTTAGAAGAAGATGTCACAGTTTACAATAATCGTGTACAGCAGTTAATTAGTAACAATAGCTTTGAAAACAAAAGCATAATCATTATTGATCAAGGTCGTGCCGTAGATGAGCGTAGTGCTATTCTTATAAAAAATGGTATATTTAGAGGCATCGGGTTCTTTAATTTAAATTATCAAATTAATAATATAGATGTTTTAGAATCCTTCATAACTCCCATGGAACACAATAGAGATAACCAACATATTATAAAAAATTATCTTAGAAAAAATAAAAGATTAAAACTAATTCACTTAAACGAATAATCTAGTTTTTAAAAACTAAATGAAAAATAATCAACCAAATAAAAGCTGGAGATTTAAACTTCATGAAGTCCTTTACGAGGCAGATACACCTATGGGAAAACTATTTGATGTTGTGCTTTTCATCATCATTATAGCAAGTATTGTATTAGTCATGCTGGAAAGTGTTGACAGTTTTGATAATAAATACCATAATTTTTTAAATACAGCTGAATGGGTAATTACAATTCTCTTTACTATAGAATATATTGGCAGAATAGTTTCTGTAAAAAAACCATTAAAATATATTTTTAGTTTTTATGGAATTATCGATTTTCTATCTACCATACCAAAATATTTGTCATTATTTTTAGTGGGTTCACATTCATTAGTAGCATTAAGAGCATTACGATTAATGCGAATTTTTAGAATTTTAAAACTAGCTCGTTTTATTGGAGAGTCTTCAAATTTTGTAAAAGCACTAAAAGCAAGTCGTGCTAAAATTGCAGTATTTTTATCATTTGTACTTATTTTATGTATTATTTTAGGTACAGTGATGTACCTTATTGAAGGAGGTAAAGGTAGTGGTTTTACAAGTATTCCTAGGAGTGTATATTGGGCTATTGTGACCTTAACTACTGTGGGCTATGGAGATATTGCACCGATAACCGCATTAGGACAATTTATTGCGTCTTTAATTATGATTATGGGTTACGGTATCATTGCAATCCCTACTGGGATTGTATCATCAGAAATGACAAAAACAGGAAAGAAAACAATTCAAACTAACACACAAGCGTGTCCTAGTTGCACTGCAGAATATCATCGAGATAATGCTGAGTTTTGTTATGACTGCGGGTGTAAACTCAATGATTAATATTTACATTCACTGATTTAAAATAAGTCTAATCAAATCTAAAGCAACACATAAATACTTAATTTCAATTGTAGGTCCTACTGCAATTGGAAAAACGGCTTTAAGTATACAACTAGCACAACATTTTAATACCGAAATAATATCTGCTGATTCCAGGCAATTTTTTAAAGAAATGCAAATTGGCACAGCAGCACCCACTAAAGAGGAGTTAGCATCAGCACCTCATCATTTTATACATCATAAATCTGTTAAAGATGATTATAATGTAGGTGCGTTTGAAAAAGATGCCATAAACACATTAACCGAGCTTTTTAAAACTAAAGATATCGTCATTATGGTAGGTGGTTCAGGGCTTTATATTGATGCTATTACTAAAGGATTAGATTATTTCCCCAAAGTTGATAAAAGTATAAGGCAAAGTCTTAATAACACATTAGAAACTGAAGGGCTAAGT
>CAZECB010000132.1:0-6320 GCA_964510745.1 uncultured Flavobacteriaceae bacterium
ATGAGTGATAGTAACGTTCTCTATAAATTTTACCATCTTTCCATTCTGTAGCTACAGCCTGTTCTGAAAGCATTGTGCTTCCATCTTTTAATTTTAATTCCATTTCTGCTGTGTAAAAAGAATAATTACCTTGAACAGCGATATCTTTAACGTCGTAACGTACAAATTCTTCTAAATGATTATTAATAAAATCGTTTTCAAAATCAAGATTAAACTGCTTTCCTTTTTTAGGAGCATCGTTTCCTTCTCTCAATTCAACATCATCATGAAGGTAAGTATCCATTGCTTCAATAAATTTAGCTTCTGCTAATAATTCATGAATGTGTTTTATATTTTTTTCAATTTGATTTTCCATATGATGTTTTTATATGTCGTTTAAAACTATTATTAATTACTTTTTAGCTGAATGCTTAAAATTTACCTGCTTGAACTGCTGGAAAATCTATTTCAGTTTCTGCAATGTGATTTACATAGTTTGTTAATGTATTTGCAACCACATTTAAAACCACTTCTAATACATCACTATCATCATAACCAGCTGTTTTAAATTGTTGAAGTGCTTCTGTAGACACAACTCCTTTATTTCTAGTTACATTTTTGGCAAATACTAATCCAGCTTCGGTTTTAGCATCAGTTGCTTCACCCTTACGATTTTGCTCAATTTCTTCAGCTGTTAATCCACTCATTTTTCCGATAGCAGTATGTGCAGATAAGCAATAATTACACTCGTTTTCTTCAGCAATAGCTAATGCTAATTGTTCTCTAAATTTTGAATTAAAATTTCCACTTCCTGTAATTTCTCCTAAACTTAAATACGCTTGTAACGTTGCTGGAGAATTACCAAATACTTTAATTAAGTTAGGTATAAACCCTAATTTACTTTGTACAGCATCAAATAATTCTTTTGATTTTCCTGTAGTTGTTTCTGGATTTAATGTTTTTATTCTTGTACTCATAATATATTATTTTTGCTTATTGTTATTAATTATACTGCAAAGATGCAACACATTGTAGGTTCAAAAAATGGACAAAAGTTCCTAATGTTTGGACAGTCTATTTTTTGAGATTAAAGCGCACAAAAAAACCGATTCAATATAATTGAATCGGTTTAGTATATTGCTTAAATTAATTTATTAAGCTTTCTTTTTATGATTTAATGCTAAACCAGCTAAAGTCAATAATAATCCTAAATGAGTTATAAAGCTAACCCAAGTTGTATTATTATTAGCAGTAAAGTCTGCAAAAGCTCCTGGACCCCATACAAGCACAATAGCTACAAGTATAATTATTGCAGTCACTGCATAAGCTTCAAATAATTTTTTACCAGTTACTATTAAAATACCTGCTGCTAGCTCAGCAATAGCTAAAACAACTGTTAAAACTGTAGTTGCACCTCCTAAGTCTAGCCCAATACTTTTTAAAAACCCTGTTGCTCCTTCAAGTCCTGGACCACCAAAAAAACCTGGGATAAACTTTTCAAGACCACCCCATATAAAAATAAGGCCAATTCCTACTCTGATTAATACATTTCCGTTCATAATAAATTTAGTTTAATTATTTATAGTTAGTAATTATGTTAAAAATAGTTAGTAATTATGTTAAAATTTTACATAATAAATAGCAAATAAAAATACAATATACGGAAAAGTTAAAAAATGAACAGAAGTTCCTTTTTGTTGGACTATTAGTTTTTGTACTCTTTTTTAAATTTAAGAGGTGATTTTTGTTCTGATTTTGTAAAAAATCTAGAAAAATAAGCGGAGTCATTAAACCCTAAATCATAAGCAATTTGCTTAACTGAATCATCAGTATATATCAATTGGCGTTTTGCTTCTAGAATTAAGCGATGTTTAATATAATCACTTGGCGTTTGCGAGCCTATTTTCTTAAAGTGTTTGGTTAACGATTTTGGAGATAAGCCTAACCGTTGCGCATAATCTGTTACTGAATGTATTTTTTTGAAATTCTGCTCTACTAATAAACTAAAATCTTTAAACAATTTAGATTCTATATCATCTTTTACTGGATAGTGTTCTTTTTTAATTCTGACCGAGTGAATAATAAATTGCTTTAAATAGGTCTGAAGCATATCATACTGTCCTGTTTCTTGATTTTTAAATTCTTCGATTAAATTTTCTAGAATAAAATCCAGTTTTTTAATATCTGACTCACAAGGTTTTAAAAACGGAGTTTCATATACATTATTAAATAATACGCCATTACATGACACTTCCTTATCATGAGTAGCAATACAGTAAAAGTCACGAATAAAAGATAATTTATAGGCTTCTTTTATATTTTCAGAATCTACTGAAAATACTTGACCTGGTGATAAAAAAAACATCACATTATCATCAAACGTGTATTGTTTAAAATCTATATTATAAGTACCCTTCCCTTTTTTAATCCAATACATACTATAAGCATCAATTTGCTCTGGATGATTGACTATGCAAGCTTTATCAAACTGAATGACATTTAATGAAAATGTGTCTTTAAAATTATATGTATTAATATCTTGAATTGACATTAAAATATTCTAGCTTAATTAATCTGGTTTTTTTTTAGTCGTAAAAGTTTTAATATTTAACAATAAAAATATCACAACCGCAGGCAACACCCAACCTAATGTATATTGCGATAATGGAATTAAATTCTGTATCGTTTCTAACCCATCCAACGGATAAATAAATTTAATCACTTCTGGTAAACTAAATATAAAGGTTATTAAAACTACAACTCTAAATGTCAATTGATTTGTAAATCGGTTTGGTACTACATTTAAAAAGATTAAAATAATTGTAATTGGATAAATAAACATTAAAATAGGAAGCCCTATGACGATAATAGAATGAAAATCTAATTGACCTACTACCACGCCAAATACACATCCTATAATTGCCGTAATGGTATACACTAATTTTGAATCTTTAAAAATGCCTTTAAAGTAATCTGCTGTGCCCGTTACAATCCCTACAGCAGTAGTAAAACAAGCTAAGGCAATTAAAATACTTAGTACCGTATTACCAAATGTGCCTAAAGTAGCTAAACTAATCTCTCTTAACAAAGTGGCTCGTTGCATATCATTACTTAATGCATTATCAACAATAATTTCTGAACCATAAAATGCTCCTACCGATATGAGTCCTGCATAGACAATAAATAATCCTATCCCAGCAATGAATCCCGCTTTAGTAATGAGTTCTTTTTTAGATTCAAATGAGGTATATCCTTTTAAATTTAAAGAGATAATAATTACGCCACCAACAACCACCGCACCAATAGCATCAAAAGTTTGATAACCCTCTAATAACCCACTTACAATAGGTGTTTCAAAATGAGATGGATTCATACCAAAATTACTCAAAAACAACCCAATAACAATCACTAAAAAAACAGCAATGACAATTAAAGGTGTTAAATACTTTCCTATAATATTTAAAATTCTACTTCTATTTAAAGTAAATATCAATACTAATGCAAAATAGACGCTACTAGTCCATAAAGGATCTGTTCCAAAAAAAGGATGGATGGCAATTTCATGAGTTGCAGATGCTGTTCTTGGTGACGGAATAGCTATAGAGATCAAGTATACTAACACACAATATATATAGCTAAAGGTAGGCGATACTTTTTTACCAAAGTCAAACATTGTACCTTGTAATTTAGCATGTGCAATAATTCCAAAAACAGGAATAATAACCGCTGCAATAACAAATCCAAGAATCACTAAATACCAATTATCTCCTGCATTATATCCTAAAAGTGGAGGGAGTAATAAATTACCTGCACCAAAAAACATTGCAAAAAGTGCAAAACCTGTGATGAAAATCTCTTTTCTTTTATTCAACTAGTTTTTCTTTTATGAGTTTAACTTCTTTAATTTCAACATTCAAAACAAAAGCAGAAAAACGAAGTGGAAAAACAAATTTTTGTTTAATAAGCATAAGTTACATTTATTAATGAATGGTTTCAAATATAGTAAAATGTTAGCCATGATTGAAGGCCTAAGAACACTTTAAAATTTATCTTTGTACAATGCTTTAAATTATAAAAATACGAACATAAACTATGCAGATAACGGTAATGGAGAGGTAGTAGTTTTATTGCACGGTTTTTAGAAAACTTATTTATGTGGAGCCATTTAATTTATGTGGAGCCATTTAACTTCAAAATTATTATTTAGAAAGCGAATCATTACTATTGATTTATCCGGTCACGGGCAAACTGAATATATAAACTATGTACATACTATGGAATTAATGGCAGAAATTGTGAACGCTGTTCTTAATAATGCTAAAGTTTCTAAAGTCATTTTCAAGGGTGCTCAATGAGTGGTTATGTTGCTTTAGCTTACGCAGAATTATTTCCAAATACAGTTAAAGGGTTATGTTTAGTTAACGCTACTTCTAAAGAAGATTTACCTGAGCGCAAGCTAAATAGGGATTGCGCTATAAAGGCTGTAAAACAAGATTCTAATGTTTTTATTAATATGGCTATTTCTAATTTATTTGTTGAAGAAAATAGAATTCTCACTTTATCAATGAAATAAATTAAAAAAAGAAGCCCTTAAAACATCTCTTCAGGGCATTATTTCTGCTTTAGAAGGAATGAAAATAAGAAAAGATCGAGAACATATTTTAAAATCTTTTAGCATCCCCAAGCTAATGACAATTAGTAAGAAAGATTCTGTTTTAAATTATGAAACCTCTGTTAAATGAAGCTCAAAATACAAATACTAAATATGTAGAATTACCTGGAGGACATATGAGTTATATTGAAAATAATGATTCTTTTTCCTACAATTTTATGTATTTCGTCGAAAATATATAACTTTTAATCGTTTATTGGAAATTATTTCTCATATTGATGTCATCATAATAACTTAACCTACAATCATTCATGGAAAAAACTACTAATAACAGTTCATCAGCATCAAAATTATTTTGCTCTGTTTTTGGACATAAGTACAAAGTAACAAAAGAAGTTACAAAACATATTAAAGAATATACTTGTAACTGTTGCAAAAAACAATTGACAACTAACGGAAATGGAAAACTTATAGAACTTACCCCAAAGTTTAAAGAAATCAATTCTATTTTAGAGACTATACATGTAAGACGAATGTCTCGTGTTATGGATGATAAAAGAACAATCCCTTCTTATTAGTCATTTAATGAATTCCAACCTTGAGCCTTTAAGGGTATTTTAGTATCAGCACGTGTAATTAAATGTGCTGCTTCTTTAGCTTCTTTTACATAGCCAATTACTGTAAGATTAGGGTTTGCCTTAATTTTCGGGAAATCTTCTTGTGAAATAGTCATTAACAATTCATAATCTTCACCACCATTTAAAGCAATAGTGGTGCCATCAATTTTAAATTCTTCACAAGTAGAAATAACTTGTGGATCTAGCGGTATTTTTTCTTCATATAAATCACAACCTACATTACTTTGTTTACATAAATGTAAAATTTCTGAAGATAATCCATCACTTATATCAATCATAGACGTTGGTTTTACTTCCAAATCTTTTAATAACGTCACTATATCTTTTCGAGCTTCAGGTTTTAATTGACGTTCTATTATATAAGTATAAGCATCCAAATCTGGTTGATTATTTGGATTAACTTTAAATACTTGTTTTTCGCGTTCTAAAACTTGTAACCCCATATAAGCAGCGCCTAAATCACCGGTAACCACTAACAAATCGTTTGGTTTTGCGCCATTTCTATACACTACATCTTCAGCATTTAATTCCCCAATAGCAGTTACAGAAATTAATAATCCAGAAGTAGACGAAGTTGTGTCTCCTCCAATAACATCTATATTGTAAACTTTAGCAGCAGTTTCTATTCCAGCATATAATTCTTCTAAAGCTTCTAAAGGAAAACGATTAGATACAGCAATTGATATTGTTATTTGAGATGCATTAGCATTCATAGCATATACATCAGATAAATTTACAATCACTGCTTTATACCCTAAATGTTTTAGAGGCATATAACTTAAATCAAAATGAATACCCTCAATTAATAAATCTGTGGTGACCACAACATTTTTATTTTTAAAATTTAAAACAGCAGCATCATCACCAATTGCTTTTACTGTTGTCTTTTGTTTAATTTTAAAATTTTTCGTCAAATGATCTATTAATCCAAATTCGCCTAAATCACTTAATTGTGTACGTTTTTCGTTTTTATCTTCTATCATTTTGCAAAAATAACATCTTTTTTAATTCAACAATCTTTAAAATAATATTTAATAATTTGTATATCCGTTTAATGTCCATTAGCTGTAATACTTGCTATTACTAGCCTA
>CAZECB010000133.1:0-6313 GCA_964510745.1 uncultured Flavobacteriaceae bacterium
TTAGCTTTTTAATAGAAATATCAAAGATCCTAGCCATGCGCCATCCATTCTAGCAAATGCTAGTAAATTTGCTCCTGCATCAACAATAGCAATATTGATTTTTGTTTCTAATTCTGTTGATTTTGATTTAGCAACTGCTATGATGCGTTCTACTTGTTCTAAAGTATACTCATAAATTTTCTTTTAAATTTTTACCTATAAAGTACTCTATGAAGGTAAAATTAAATCATACTTACTAAAAAGTGAAATTTTAATATTTATTTAATATTTGATCAAAAAAAAATAACTCACTAAACTCTTAGTTCAAATTCTATTCACACTTGCGGATTAAAAGGAGAAAAATTAGCAAATTCCCAAGATATAGATGAATTATTCTCTATTAACCGCCATACTTGAGGTTTAAATAACCAATATCGTCCGGTTCCTGTTGTTATTTTTTCATCTTCCACTGAATGTTGATCAAAAAGTAAATTTATACTCCCAGTAAGTTGAAGCGTACGTCCTGTTTCAAAATTCACAAAAGTCAAACCCGCTTTAGGATGATTAAAAAAGTTTCCCAACGTATTAAACAAATTATTTCCTACATAATCAGGGATTTTCAATGTATCATCTTCTAATATTTGAATAAACCCAGTTGGACCTCCTCTGTGAGAGGCGTCCATAAATGTTGTTGGATTCATACTTCCTAGAAAAAAAGTATCTGCAGAAGTGATCCAGTTTTTAAATGATTGAGTTAATACACTTCCTGTAGTCATTTCTCGCTTTGAGGTTAAGGAAGAATTATTGACGTTTAATTGACGTTTTTGTATGTATTTTGGACAATTAGGATAGGACTCTTTTACATGAATACTCAATTTATTTTCATGTAACGTTACATCTCCATTAATTCTAAATCGTATTCTTTGTACAGTATCAATAATTAAAATCCCGGCTTTTGGTTGATGTAAAATATTTTCTAAAAAAATATCGTTAGGGTCACTCACTAATGTATTAAGATTAATATGTAATTCTTTTTCATGAGTGACTTTCAAAAATCCAGAACCTCCAACTAATACAGACGCCCATATATTTTCATCAGCATCAAGACTACTTAATATTATAGTTGATTGACTTTCAATAAAAGGAATGGCAGCTTCAATAATTTTATCAAGATAAACACGCGCTACTGTTTTAGGGTTAGGCGGAACATCAAAACGCTTTTGAAGCGATAACTCTCCATCGTGAAATGCACGCTTTATAATTTCATCCATAATCTATATATTACTCTTTTGTCGAATATGATATGGTTCACTAACATTAATATTACAAATCGTATTAGAGGTAAAAGTTTCACATTTTTTCAAATCAAATAAATACATTTGATTTTTAAAAATATATTATTTTAATGAAGCTTACTAAAGTAGAACTGAAAGAGTTTTTAGACTCAAAAGTCATAGAATACAATACATTAAAATTTCTAGATAGTGACCCTATCCAAACCCCACATCAGTTTATTTTAAAAGAAGACATTGAAATTTCAGGGTTTTTAACCGCTACTATTGCTTGGGGAAATAGAAAAAGTATCATTAATAATTCAAAACGAATGATGCAAATGTTAGACCACTCCCCTTTTGATTTTATAATGAATCATAAAGAATCAGATTTAAAACGTTTGGAGTCTTTTGTGCATCGTACATTCAATGGTGTTGACTTCATTACATTTATAAAAGGGTTACAACATATTTATAAAAATCATAAAGGCTTAGAGCAAGTTTTTTCAAAACATATTAAAGGCAATACTTTACAATTTGCGATTCATCGATTAAAACAAATATTTTTTGAAATTGAACATTTACCAAGAACTCAAAAGCATATCAGTGATCCTTTAAAAAATTCAGCAGCAAAACGGATTAATATGTTTTTAAGATGGATGGTGCGAAATGATAATGTAGGAGTGGATTTTGGAATATGGAATAGTATCTCTCCTTCTCTTTTATCTTGCCCACTAGACGTGCATTCAGGAAATGTAGCTCGTAAGCTAGGCGTATTAAAAAGAAAACAGAATGATGCTAAAGCTTTATTAGAATTAGATACTGCTTTACGTCAATTAGATGCTGTTGACCCTGTAAAATATGACTTTGCGTTATTTGGTTTAGGTGTTTTTGAAGGATTCTAATTGTAATTAACAGCGATTCTTTTCTCGTCTATCTACAATATCTTATTTTAGTAGTTTTCAAAATCACAATTAAATTTTTCAGAATGAAACAACTCATTACAATCATCACATTTTTATTTACAATATTTGTTTTTAGTCAAAGAGCACTTCCTATTGACACCATGGTGGTCACGTCACACACAGCTACTATAAAAGGTCAGAGCATTTCTTATACAGCAACAGCTGGAATGCAACCTGTATGGAATGAGCAAGGTGATGCTACAGCCTCTTTATTTTACACCTACTATGAACGTACTAATGTAAAAAATAGAGAAAATCGCCCACTTATTATTTCTTTTAATGGTGGTCCTGGTTCTGCTTCTGTATGGATGCACGTCGCCTATACAGGTCCTAAAATTTTAAAAATAGATGATGAAGGATATCCTATTCAACCTTATGGAGTAAAAGACAATCCAAATTCCATACTAGATGTGGCTGATATTGTGTTTGTAAATCCTGTAAATACAGGGTATTCAAGGGTGGTTGAAGATAGTAAAGGTATGATGGTTAAAAAAGAAAGTTTCTTTGGAATTAATGAAGATATTAAATACTTAGCTGCTTGGATTAATACATTTGTAACTCGTAAAAACCGTTGGGAATCTCCTAAATATATTATCGGTGAAAGTTATGGAGGCACTCGCGTTATGGGGTTATCTTTAGAGTTACAAAATAGCCAATGGATGTATTTAAATGGTGTGATTATGGTATCTCCAGCAGATTATAAAGTATTACGTGTTGGCGGACCTGTGTCTTCTGGAATAAATCTTCCTTATTTTACTGCCGCTGCATGGCATCATAAAATGTTACCACCAGAGTTACAAAATAAAGATTTATTAGACATCCTTCCTGAATCTGAAAATTATGCTGTAAACACATTAATTCCTGCCCTGGCAAAAGGTGGGTTTATTTCTGATGCAGAACGTAATGCTGTTGCAGAAAAAATGGCATATTATTCTGGATTGAGTAAGAAAGTGATTTTACAACATAATTTAGATGTCCCTACTTCTTTTTTCTGGAAAGATTTATTACGTGATCGTGAAGGACTTACTATAGGCCGATTAGACTCTCGCTACAAAGGGCTTGATAAAATTGAAGCTGGAGTTTCACCTGATTATAATTCTGAATTAACGTCTTGGCTGCACTCTTTTACTCCTGCAATTAATGTGTATTTACGTGAGCACCTTAATTTTAAAACAGATGTAAAATATAACTTATTTGGTTCTGTACGCCCATGGAATAATGATAATGATAATACACGTGATAATTTACGTCAAGCTATGGCTCAAAATCCATTTTTACATGTGATGACGCAGTCTGGATATTATGATGGTGCAACCACTTATTTTTCTGCTAAATACTCACAATGGCAAATAGATCCTAGTGGAAAAATGAAAGATAGATTCACTTTTAAAGGATATAGAAGTGGGCACATGATGTATTTACGTAATGAAGATTTAATTAAGGCTAACGACGATTTACGTGAGTTTATTAAAACATCATCTGCTAACGGGAAAGCTGCTAAATATTAAGAATAACTTATTATAATAAAAAATGCTAACTGTTCTCAGTTAGCATTTTTTATATCTAATCTATTATAAAACTATCCTTTTAGCCAAGCATTTCTTAAAGTTATTTGCTCTAAAGTTGCATTAGTGTTTTCTTTTAGTTCTCCTATTTTAATATAAGGTTGTGTAGTCGTCGTTTTAATTACAATTTCCTCTCCTGCTCTATTTAACTTTACATTAATTTCTTGACCTACTTGCCATCCAAATACTTGTTGTAAAACTGTATTTGCGTTTTGTAAAGTCACCTCAGTACCATTCACTTCCTTAATAATATCATTAGGTTTTGCACCTTGTTCTGCCCAAAAACTATTATCATTTACTGAATCAACAAAAAAGATACCTTTTTCACGAGAACCACTCACTATTGGTTGTCCTTCAATTAATATAAAATTTCCTTTTACCTGCCCTTCTTCAATAGTTAATCCAACTTTTTCAAAAAATACATTGTAATCTATTGGGGTAGTCCCTTCAACATGGGTTTTCAAAAATCCCCCAACAGACGGATACGTTAACGCAGTAATTTCTTCAATAATATTTTCATCTTCAAATGGTTTGTCTTTCCCGTATTTAAGCGATAACTCTTTCATTAAAGACAGCATACTTCTGTTACCATTACTTTCTTCACGCATTAAAATATCAATACACATCCCTATTAACGCTCCTTTTTGATAAACATTAAAATAGTTTGAAGCATAAGGTTCTTCCAATACATTTTCACTCATTTTGGTAAAACTCATACTGTCATCTAAACGTCCATTTGTAGACGAATTTATTTTATCTAATACAGTTCCATAAAACGTATTAGTATCAACTAAACCTTCTTTAATTTGAAAATGCTGTGCAAAATACTCTGTAACCCCTTCATACATCCATAAATGTTTAGAAAATGTTGGTGCATTATAATCAAAATAATGTACGTCTTCAGAATGTACACTTAATGGGGTTACAATATGAAAAAACTCATGAGCTACTACATCTATCATTGCATCAGCTAATCGTTCTTTAGTACTCTGTTCTGGTAATACCACCACAGTAGAGGTGTGATGCTCTAGAGCACCAAACCCTTTAGGTGATTCTTCTTTTGAAACATCTGCTAAATACAAATAAATATCATAACGTGGTGTACTATTTATATCACCCAAATATGCTTTTTGAGCTTGCATCATTTTAAAGACTGTTTCCTTTAAACTAGCTGCAGAATGTACTTTATTGGGAGAATAGACACTTAATACAATATTAATATCACCAACTTTAAACTCTTCCACTTCTAAATTACCATACATCATTGGGTTATCAGTAATATCAAAATAACGCGATGCAAAATAACTTGTAGTTGTACTTCCGTCTGTGTTTATTTTCTCTCCAGTTGTTTGTATAGCAGAAGTTCGTTTAAAATTGGTTGGAGACACTACATCTAAATTATATTGATTTGTTTTTAAATTATCAAAATAACCTATAAACCCATGTAAATTCAATACATAGTTATCTGGTGAAATGTTAGTTCCCGCTGGAGAAAATGGTTGTTCACCACCTATGCCATCTCCAACTTCAATATCAAATGTATCATTGACGTAGTATTCAATCTTATCTAGTTTAGTTGCATTATTAATAGTCCAAGTATTAGTATCTACTTTTTCAACAGCAATCGTATTACCGTCATAATCAATAGCTTTAAAGTCATCTACATATTTCCCAAAATCACTAACAGAATACGTACCTTGAACTACTTTAGGCAATCTATATGTTACAGATTCAACTGCAAAACGCCCTGGATTAATCGTTACCGGTACTTTATCATCTACTACTTTTGTTAAATTTAAACTTGTAATTATCGGGTTGCTCGTTGCTAAATCATTTTTAACTTTTTTAGCAGATCCACAGGATAACATTACAATGCTTAATCCTAAAAGGGTTAACTCTTTTTTCATCTATTTATCTTAAAATTATATTTGATTGAATGCCAAATATAACATATGTTCTTTTTTATTTACTTAAGTTTTTACTAAATGTTTGAATACTTATCTTCGCTTTATGTCAAAACCATTGATCAGTATTTTAGTACCTTTTAAAAATACGAGCCCTTATTTAGAAGAATGTATTCAATCAATTATTAATCAAACTTATACTAATTGGGAGCTACTAATTGTTGATGACCATTCTACAGATACTAGCTATGCTATTGCGGAAAGGTTTGCTAGTAAAGACAAACGTCTTAAATTATTAAAAAATAATGGTCATGGTATTATTGAAGCGCTGCGTTTGGCTTTAGCTACGAGTAATGGCACATTTATCACCAGAATGGATAGTGATGATATTATGACACCTAACAAATTAAATTTTTTAAGCAGGAAACTATCTAATTTAGGAAAAGGTCATGTTGCTATAGGATTGGTGCAATATTTTTCTAAAGATGGTATTGGAGATGGGTATAAAAAGTATGAAACATGGTTAAACATACTCACAAAAACTGGAGCAAATTTTAGTGAAATATATAAGGAATGTGTAATTCCCTCCCCAAATTGGATGGTTTACAAAACGGACTTAATTGCTTGTG
>CAZECB010000134.1:0-6311 GCA_964510745.1 uncultured Flavobacteriaceae bacterium
AATAGAATATACGAAAATTAATTCATTTTAGGACTATTTACGGACATACAATAAATAGTTGAAATATTAGTATTTTGTTAAGAATAATTTAAAGAATTAGTATTTTTGCTAATACCACTTCCTAGTAAATAAATTGAGCAGTGTGGTAATTTGAGCAGTAAACACAAAACGTATCCTTTCTTCGTAATTATCTTGACTAATTTCAAAACCGTTATTGGAATAAATGGGAAAATAAAGTTCAAAGAAATCTGTCAACAAATTAAGTCTAATCCCAGAGTCATAGACAAACTCAGCAGAGTCACCTCTATTCTTCACAAAACCAATATCTCCATAAGCTTGTATGTCTTTCCAGATAGTAGTACTTACGTTAGCTGTAGAAATCCATTGATTTGCAAAAGGAGTAGAAAGCCTAGATTTAAAACCACCTTCAGCTATAATAATTTGCTGACTAACAATACCGTCATTTTCTGAGCGCCCCAAATAATTAAAATCAAATAAATAGTCTGTAGGCCTGTCTAAAGCAAAACTAAAAAAATCACCATCTTCTTCGATTGAATTATTGTACAGAAATAAACCAGAAAACAAACGAACACTTAATTGTCTATTGTTTATAAATCGCTTTCTGTAGGTATAGTTAAATGAAAGTTTACCAAAATCTTCAGAGAGTTGCAAATCTGCTGACCATCTAAATAAATCAATTAATTCTGAATTGATACTCGTGTAACGGGCATTAAAAACACGATAATCTGGACTTGTATTGCCAGAAATACTTCTTAAATCTTCATCTCTAGTGATATCGACATATCTTAAATTTAAAGATTGTGATTTATTAGATCTAAGATCAGAATCATCTCTAAACCTAAAATTAATAAAAGGTGTTAATCTACGAATAAATAAATCGGGACCGAAAGAACTGTAGGATCCTGAAAAACCAGCTGTAGAAGAGAATAAATTGAGTCCCTCAAAATTTTGAGTATATGATACTGTTCCGCTTCCTATAAGTGCTCTTGATTCTGTTCCGTATTGTGGTGTTAATCTGTAATTAAGACCTTTTCTCAATAATGTTTTATTGCCAAATTTAGCTCCAAAAGTCAATCCATCATAAATATTAGGAAATTCAATCAGCGGCGTTAAAAAGATTTGATTATACTTAGGGTTTTCAGCATCTTTTAATAATCTAAATTGAAATGGTTTATTGAAAAATAAAAAACGATTTACAATCTTCTGATTATTTCTTAAGTTATATTCTGGTATTGTTTTGTCATAATTTAATGCCAATTTATCAATACTATCTCTAGCAATAGTAATGGTTTTTTCATCTTTAATATTACTAAGCCATCGTTTTGAAACTATACTATCATCTTTAAGTGTAAATAATGATATTGGTGTGTTAGAGTTACGTCTGTTTTTTATAGTGAAAGTGATAGAATCTTTGGTTTTACTAAGGTTTCGTATTTTAAAATCGATTTTTTTTCGAGTACCAATAAAGTCTTCAAAAAACCAGTTAATATCTTTATCCGTATTTGATTTTAATAGTTTTTCAAAATCTGAAGTTGATGTTTCTTCTAATTTATAATGATCTAAATAATTTTTAATTGAGGTATCTATAATATCATTTCCAATAAAATCATCAAGATAGCGCAAACCAATTCCTGCTTTATATTTATTTGCAATATTCACATTAAATTTTATGAGTGAATCTTTAGATAGCGTTAAGGGTTGGTCTCTATTGATTCTAGCTATATTCATAAATAGTAATGTGTATTGCTCATTAAATTTTAAATCTGCTAAGTGAAATGCTTTAAGTCCCCAAATATTAGCTAGAGAACCAGCAAGTTTCATATTTGGATAATTCAATTCAACATACTTCATTAAAAGATACATTTGTATACCGTCCTTTAACCACTGTTCTTTTCTGGGGTTTATAAGTAATACATTATCTAAATAATTATTTAAAGTGGTTTTAAGAAGTTTTAATTCGAATTGAAAATTTTCTGGAAAAGGCCTAATAAATCTTGGTAATTGATTAAGTCCATAAAGCGGACTTTTTTTAGCTTCAATAGTACTAACTATTATTTTTTTATGCGGATATTTTCCTAAATATGTCGTTGTAAACTGTGTGATTTTATCTGTAATGATAGCACGATCAGTAATTTCTAAGTTTTTTTCATTGATATTTGAAGTAATCACGTAATTATCAGTTTCAATAGTATTATAATCTAAAGTCTTTGTGATAAATAGTTTACTGTCAGTTCTATTTTTACCAGCGAGATGTATTATTTTAGAAGTGTTATTTTCAGTAGATGTAACTTGATCTAATTCTGAAATCACATTGTATCCTTTTGGAAACTCAAGATTTAGAGTAATATCTGATTTTGGATGAAATAAATCATCTAGATTTTTATTACTATAATATTGCCATTCACCATTGTAAATTACAGGAGTAATATACCAGTATCTTAAGTAGTAATCTTTTTCAGGAGTGATACCGTATCCTGTAAATTTATCACTAGCAACTTGTAAATTATAAATGAGTTTTATTATGTATTTTTGATTAGGAAGTAGAGCGTTAGGTAAAGTTACTTTTATAATATCTAAAGCAGATTTTAGTCGATTAAATGTAATATTAATTTTAGCTTCGTTTTCAATAGAAATAATAGTAGTAACCCCACGTTCTCTATCTTTTGCAAACCTAAAATTGTCATTAAATTCTTGTTCAAAACGATCTGCTAATGCTGTTCTTTTTGAAGAATAACTATGGTTCCAATCAGTTAAATAAATTTCTTTTAAAACATCATCAGAATTGTTCGTGTATTCAATAGTTTGAGTCACAGAAATTTGATTGGACTCTAAATTAAATTTAGCATTTACATCAATTTTAGTTTGACTTAAAGCACAAAAAAACGATAAAGAGAAGACAAGTATATATAAGGTTTTAAAATTCAATCTATGTAAGTAATGTAATGGTTTCTATATGGCATCATAATATGTGCCATTAATGTGGATAATTAAAATTTTATATTCATTTTAACATAATATGTTATGCGTTATAATAGTTACGAAATATAATATAGTTTGGTTTTAAAAATTAGGTCTTAATCCATTTTTATTATAGAAACTATCTAAAATTGTAATGACTTCTTCTTCAGTATCAACTAAATGAATTAAATCTAAATCTTTAGCACTAATATTGCCATTGGCTTCTAATAGAGTTGTCTTTACCCAGTCTAAAAGTCCCTTCCAAAAATCAGTATCTACCAAAATGATAGGGAATGTTTCTATTTTATGAGTTTGTATTAAGGTAATGGCTTCAAAAAGTTCATCTAGAGTTCCGAAACCACCAGGCATAACTACAAATCCTTGAGAGTATTTTACAAACATTACTTTGCGAACAAAAAAGTAATCAAAATCTAAACTCTTATCAGCATCAATATACGGATTATCATGTTGTTCAAAAGGGAGATCTATATTTAAACCTACAGATGTACCACCACCTAAATGCGCTCCTTTGTTACCAGCTTCCATAATTCCTGGACCACCACCAGTAATAACCCCATAACCTGCTTCAACAATTTTTTTAGAAATAGCTACTGCAAGTTTATAATGTTTATGATTTGGCTTTGTTCTTGCTGATCCAAATACAGATACACAAGGCCCTATACGACTCATTTTTTCGAAACCGTTAACAAATTCTCCCATGATTTTAAAAATCGCCCAAGAGTCATTCGTTTTCTTTTCATTCCATCCCTTTGGATGTTGCATTTTATTCATATTAAAAATATTTAAAGTCTAATGTAATTCTTTTTTTAGAAATTTAGCAGTATAACTTTTTTTATGTTTAACTACTGCTTCCGGAGTACCTTCAACAATGACTTGCCCGCCACCTTTACCACCTTCATATCCTATATCAATAATATAATCTACTGTTTTAATAACATCTAAATTATGTTCAATAATCAATACTGTATTACCTTTATTTACAACCTTGTTTAGTACATTCATCAATACTCTAATATCTTCAAAATGCAGGCCTGTAGTAGGTTCATCTAAAATGTAAAAAGTGTTTCCGGTATCTCTTTTAGAGAGTTCCGTTGCTAATTTTATACGTTGTGCTTCTCCACCAGAAAGTGTTGTGCTTTGTTGTCCTAAAGAAATATAGTCTAAGCCTACATCTTTTATAGTTTTTAATTTTCTATATATTTTTGGAATATGCTCAAAAAATGGAACCGCTTCATTAATAGTCATGTTTAATACATCACTAATGGATTTTCCTTTATAACGAATTTCAAGTGTTTCTCTATTAAAGCGTTTTCCCTGACAGGTTTCACATTCAACATATACATCTGGAAGAAAATTCATTTCAATCACTCGTAACCCACCACCTTTACAAGTTTCACAGCGCCCACCAGCAACATTAAAACTAAAGCGTCCTGGCTTATAGCCTCTAATCATAGCTTCAGGAATTTTAGCAAATAAACTACGTATTTCACTAAATGTTCCTGTATACGTTGCAGGATTACTTCTGGGAGTTCTACCGATTGGGGATTGATTGATATCAATGACTTTATCTATATGTTCTAAACCTTTAATACTTTTATATGGCATAGGTTTTTTAACCCCATTAAAGTAATGATTATTTAAAATAGGGTAGAGAGTTTCATTAATTAACGTAGATTTACCACTACCAGATACTCCGGTAACTCCTATCATTTTCCCTAATGGAAATGTTACTGATACATCTTTTAAATTATTTCCAGTACATCCTTTAAGAGTCATTGATTTCCCGTTACCTTCCCTGCGTTTTTTTGGGACCTCAATGGTTTTAGTGCCATTTAAATAATCAGCAGTAAGGGTATGATGTTTTACTAATTCTGATGGTGTACCTTCGCTAATAATTTCTCCACCATATTTTCCAGCCATGGGGCCGATATCAATAACATGATCTGCCCGCTCAATCATATCTTTATCGTGTTCAACCACGATAACAGAATTACCAATATCACGAAGTGATATTAGAGAATTAATTAATTTTTCGTTATCACGTTGATGTAAACCAATACTAGGTTCATCTAAAATATAAAGTACACCAACTAATTGGGACCCAATTTGAGTCGCTAGACGTATGCGTTGTGCTTCTCCACCTGATAGTGATTTTGAACTCCTATCTATAGTCAGATAATCCAAACCAACATCTAATAAAAACTGAATACGTATTTTGATTTCTTTAATGACTTCTGAAGCGATTGCTTTTTGAGTTTCTGATAACTGATCTTCTAGATCGTTAAACCAATCGGCTAAATCTTTAATATCAAGATGTGCTAATTCAGAAATATTTTTATCATTCACTTTAAAATAAAGAGATTCTTTTTTTAAACGTGAACCACCACACTTTGAACAAGACACTTTATCCATAAAGTCTTTTGCCCATCGCTTGATAGAGGTGGAGTCAGTGTGTTTGTATTGACTTTCTATAAAGTTAGCAATGCCTTCAAAATCAATACTATAACTTTTTTTGACACCAACTACTTTGTTATCAATATCAAATTTCTCATTTCCGCCATAGAGAATGACATCCAAAGCTTCTCTAGAAATTGATTTGATAGGATCACTTAAATCAAATTTATAACGTAATGCTATATGTTCTAACTGTTTGAAAATCCAGGAGTTTTTTTGCGGCCCTTGAGGTACTATACCTCCACTTTTTATTGATATGGAATCATCTGGGATAATTTTATCAATATTGACTTCATAAACAGTACCTATACCGTTACATTTATCACAAGCACCTTTTGGTGAGTTAAATGAAAAATTATTAGGTTCTGGATTGGGATAAGAAATTCCCGAAGAAGGGCACATTAAATTACGACTGAAATAGCGAACTTCATCAGTGTCATTGTCAATTACCATCAATACATTGTCACCATGATACATGGCAGTATTGATACTTTCAGTTAAACGTTTGTTATTATCTTCAGAATCATCAATTTTAAGGCGATCAATTACAATTTCTACATCATGAGTTTTGTAGCGATCGAGTTTCATTCCTTTTACAATATCTTTTATCTCTCCATCGGTGCGTACTTTTACAAATCCTTGTTTAGCAATTTGCTCAAAGAGTTCACGGTAATGCCCTTTACGAGATCGAATTACTGGAGATAAAATATTAATGCGTTTTCCATCAAAACTTTTAATAATAAGGTCTTTAATTTGCTCATCAGTATAACTTATCATTTTCTCACCAGTATTATAACTAAAAGCATCACTAGCTCTAGCATATAACAAACGTAAAAAATCATAAATTTCTGTAATAG
>CAZECB010000135.1:0-6301 GCA_964510745.1 uncultured Flavobacteriaceae bacterium
TCATGATCCAGATTATAATTGGAATAGTGACTTTTTTGGTCCTGTGTATATTCCTGAAGCAGGGAATACTGTTGATATCAATTTGGAAGTTTTACCACTTTACAAACGTGTCATTACAGAGTATGAAGGCAACACATTACAAGTAAAAGGCAATCAAATTTTTATCAATGATGAGTTGGTGACTACATACACTTTTAAACAAGATTATTATTGGATGATGGGTGATAATCGTAACAACTCTATAGATGCAAGATTCTGGGGGTTTGTACCTTTTAACCATGTGGTCGGTAAACCTGTATTTATTTGGATGAGTATTGATGGTATTAATGACGGAATTGGCAACTGGAAAATCCGTTGGGATCGTGTATTTACCACAGTTCATGGTAACGGAGAGCGTACATCATACTTAATTCCGTTTTTAGTAGTGTTATTAGGTATATTTGGTTTTAATAAATGGCGTAAACGTAAGAAAGTCTAATTAAAAAAAGTTGATTTGTTAATTCGTTATTTGTCATAATGTACACTTATAGTTTTGAAAAATTAGAAGCTTAGGTTGAAGCAAAAGAGTTATGTAAAATTATATATTCAATTACTGAGACATTTTCTAATAACGAAAAATATGGTTTGGTATCTCAATTAAAAAGAGCAACAGTTTCTATATGTTCAAATATAGTTGAAGGTTCAGCAAGAAAAACAAATAAAGATAAAGCTCACTTTACAACAATTGTTTTTAGTTCTGCTGTCGAAGTTTTAAATCAAGCTATTATCTCTCACGAATTAAATTTAATAACTAAAAAGCAATATATTTTTTTTGAGAACTAAAATTGAAAGTATTACAAATAAATTGAATGCGTTAAGGAATTATCAAATGAACAAATAAACGCATTTACTAATGATTACAGTTTTACACCCTACATATTTCCCTAGTATAAGCGCATTTATCGCTATTGCGAAGGCAGAGTCATTACTATTTGAAACCTGTGATAATTATCAAAAACAAACTTATAGAAATCGTACTTACATATATGGTGCTAATGGTAAACTGGGATTAAATATTCCTATAACACATTCACATAAAAACAGGCAGTTATATAGAGATGTAAAAATTGTAAATGATAATTATTGGCAATCTCAACATTGGAAATCGTTACAAAGTGCTTACAGAACATCTCCATATTTTGAATTTTATGAAGATGAATTAGCACCGCTTTTTCATAAAAAATACAATTATATTATGGATTTTAATTTTGAATGTCTTGACAAGGTATTTGAATGCTTACAAATAGAAACTTCATATACTAAAACCATAAACTATAATTCAGAAATCACAGATGGTAAAGATCTGCGTTACCTTGCCAATGTTAGAAAAGAGAAACCTATTACCTTTAGCTCTTATACTCAAGTTTTTGAATCTAAATATGGTTTTATAAACAATCTTAGTATCCTAGATTTACTTTTTAATGAAGGTACAAATGCTCTTAATTATTTAGAATCTCAAAATGTGACATTATAATGCTTCAAATGGCATTACATTATGGCATCCACTTTATCATTCCGATAATCATTGCGTTTTTCTTTTATAAAAAGAACTTTGTTGTTGTTTTACTGATCATGTATTCAACAATGCTGATTGATTTAGATCATTTATTAGCAACACCCATTTTTGATCCCAACCGATGCAGTATCAACTTTCACCCATTACATTCTTATATTGTTATCGCTATTTATTTAGTTTTATTAATTCCGAAAAAAACACGGGTATTAGGCATTGGGTTATGCATTCATATTATAGCAGATACGGTGGATTGCTTATTGATGTAATGCTATTTTAGCAACAATAGGGTAATGATCTGACAGCTTCTTTTCATAGGTTGTAAACTCATTGACCGCATAAGATGCATCGGCTAAAATAAAATCAATACGTGTAGGAAAATATTTAAAATCAAACGTACGTCCAAAACCATTTCCTGCTTCTAAGAACGTATCACATAAGTCGCCTTTTACTTTATTATACACATAAGAATAAGGTGTATTATTAAAGTCCCCACAGATCACTACTTTATAAGGCGAATTATTTTTATGTTTAATAAACAATTCTGCTTGAGATTGTTGCATCTCAAACGCATCTCCAATATGCTCGATTAATGCATTAGAGTCTTCCATTTCAAAATCATCTAGATCAGGTTGAATCCGTAACGATTGTAAGTGTAAATTGTAAACACGTAATGTATCTACACCTTTTACGATATCTGCATAAATAGCATTATTAGCTGTATTAGGAAACTTTATTGATCCTGAACTTACAATTGGGTATTTTGAAAAAATAGCTTGACCATATTTAATACGGTTTCCTTCTAAAGCTTCATATTTATGCTCATAAAAAGATAAATCTACAGCTTTATGGGGGTGATATTCTTGAAAACTAATAACATCTGGGCTCATCTCTTTTATAAAATCTACAATCTGAGCTTGAGTATTCTCACCTTCTATCCAATTATATAAATCAAATAGTCTCACATTATAATTCATTAATGAAATATTTTCTATAGTTTCAACATGTTTTGAAGATGAAAATTTATAGAGTGAGCCTACATATTTATAACCAATAATTAAGATGAATAACGATACTAATAATTGCCGTTTTGCTTTCAATAACCAATACACAAAAAACAGAACATTTAATAGTATTAATAAAGGTACTCCAAGGCTTAAAACAGAAAGAAAAGCGAAGTTTTTAGGCTGTACATAAGGCAATATGTATGAAAATAATAGTAGAATTGCAACAATAGAATTGAAGACGAATACAATTTTATCTATAACATTCAACCGTTTCATTTCACTTACTTTTTACCTGCCTTGAACAAGAACTCTTTTTCACTTGCATTAAGGCTGTCATAACCACTTTTACTTATTTTATCAAGAATGATATCAATTCGCTTCTGATTATTAAACTCGTTAAACTCATCTTTAGTATGACCTGCAAACGTTTTCTTTTTTTGCTTATGTACTGTTTTTAGCTTTGATTTTTTACTAAATGAAAATAAACTCGATATACTATTCATCAACTTTTCAAAGCCTTTACCTATATCTATTCCTTTTTTTAATTGAACTGCATAAAAATACCCTAAAGCAGCTCCCCCGAGATGAGCGATGTTACCGCCTTGATTATCTCCAAATAAGCCTAATACATCTAATCCAATAAGAATTAAGCCTATATATAATAACTTAATCCTAATTGGTCCAAATACCATTTCTTTATCAGGCATATAAGCACATAAAAAAATTAATGCAGCTCTTACTCCTGCTGAAGCGCCAACCAAAGCACCAACATTATAAAGAAATCCACTAGGGAATAATATGTACACCGCTAAAAATAATAGTCCTCCAAAAATAATTCCTAAAAAATAAACATTAAGAGATATTTTAATACTAAATAAATTAGAGAATGAGCGACCTATAAAATACAACACTAACATATTAAAAAAGAGATGCCAAAGCTCAAAATGCGTAAATCCGTAAGTAATAAAAGTCCATGGTTTTGCTATAAACTCTGATACTGAACTTGGTAAACTTAACCAACTTAAACTATGAGCTCTTGATATATTTTGCGTTACTGAAATTAACCATCCAAGAAGATAAACAACTATATTAACTGCTATAATTTTTTCAAAAGCGTTTAAACGCTTTAGTTTATCTTTTATATCGTAACTAAGTGATGTCATTTTTAATTCCAGCGGTGTTTATTAAATTGATTTTTTTTCCAATACCACATAATAAGAAAACCCGTAATAGCACCTCCAACATGCGCCATATATGCGGTATTACTAGGGCTAAAAAATGATTGCCCAGAAATTGCAGAAATAATATCTAAAATAATAATTCCAGGAATAAAGTATTTTGCTTTTATAGGGATTGGTAAAAATATCATCATCAATTTTGCTTCTGGATTCATCATACCAAAAGCAGCTAAAATTCCCATAATAGCACCTGAAGCACCCACCATTGAAGCATAATAAATTCTATTAAACTCAACTCCAACATTTTTAAAAACCCTATCACCACTTTCAAGAACTTCTTTAATCTCATTAGACGTAATACCCAGGCTTAAAACTTCTGATTCCATAGGTATATATTTAAAATAATAGTACCCTAATTGAAACAACATTGCTCCCAGTCCTGCAGAAATATAAATAAATAAAAATTTTTTATTACCCAAACGCTGTTCTACAGCAGTACCAAACATCCATAGCGCAAACATATTAAACAAAAGATGCATTGGGCTTCCATGCATAAACATATGGGTTATAACTTGCCAAGGTTGAAACAAATCGTTTTTAGGAAAATATAAGGCAAACCATTGATAAAATAACTCTCCGTTACCAATTGCTAACGTCCCTATAAACATTACTACATTAATAATCAATAAATGTTTTACTGTATCTGTAATCCCTCTCATTCTTTTACTACTGAATTTGCTTCAGCATCTTTTTATAATTAATTAAATTTTTTGTCGATATCCTCGACACGCATAGTTACAAATGTTGCTCTATTAGTAGGTGAAATATTAGGTTCTTTACAGGCAAATAAACGATTCATTAAATGTTCTTGCTCATCACAATTTAAGCGTTGCCCTGTTTTAATCGCTAGACTTTTTGCTAGTGATTTGGCTAATAAATCAGTTTGACTAAAATTACTATCAGGCACTTCATTTTCAACATCATTAATTAGCTGCTCTAAAACAGCGGCTACATTTGTTTCCTCAATACCCACAGGCACTCCAGAAAGCTCAACTATTTCTTCTTCTAATTTAGAAAACAAAAAACCTGTTTGCTCTAACTGCTCTTTTATGCTCAGTAAAATTATAATTTCATTCTGTGAAAACTCTAATTGTAATGGAAATAATAATTGTTGACTCACGCCTTCTTTAACCGTAATATTTTGCAAAAAATCTTCATATAACACACGTTGATGTGCCCGATGTTGATCAATAATTAGCATTCCTGATTTTATGGTATTAACAATGTATTTATTATGTAATTGAAATGTACTTTTGTTTGAAATCGTTGCATTGTCATCAAAAAAAGAGGGTGTAATTTCATCACTTTCAAATTCTATCTCATTTGTATCAAATTGAGATGAGTTCGTTTTTGACTCTAAGCCTACATACAAACTCTCCCAATTAGTCGTTGATTCTTTTTTATATGATGGTATACCAGAAAATTCATTCCCACTAGCTGTTTTTTCTTCTTTAAAAGGATTAAATTTTCTATCTATATCTATTTTTGGAATATCACCAACATTTTTGTTTTTATAATCATAAGGTGTTTCCAGATTTTTATCATGCTCAAAATCTAATACCGGGGCAATACTAAACTGTCCTAAACTATGTTTAATTGCAGCTCTTAAAATTGCATATAGCGTATGCTCATCATCAAATTTAATCTCTGTTTTTGTAGGGTGAATATTAATATCTATTGTTTTAGGATCAACTTCTAAATACAAAAAATAACTGGCATGTGTTCCATTTTTCAATAATCCATCGAATGCAGAGTTTACAGCATGGTTTAAATAATGACTTTTAATAAATCTGTTATTCACAAAAAAGAACTGCTCGCCTCGTGTTTTTTTAGCAAATTCTGGTTTTCCAACAAATCCTTCTATTTTTAAAATTTCTGTTGACTCCTCAACAGGCACTAATTTTTCATTCGTTTTCCCTCCAAAAATATTTACAATTCGCTGCCTGTTATTACTCACAGGAAGGTTGAACAATTCATTACCGTTGTGATGCAATGAAAAACTAATATCTGGATGTGCTAAAGTCACTCTATGAAATTCATCAATAATGTGGCGCAATTCTACTGTATTCGACTTTAAAAAATTACGTCGCGCAGGAATATTAAAAAATAAGTTTTTAACAGAGATAGAAGTTCCTGTAGGTGTTGCTACAACATCTTGAGAGATGACATCACTCCCTTCAATTTTAATATGCGTCCCTACATCATCTTGATCTTGCTTTGTTTTTAATTCAATATGTGCAATAGCCGCAATACTGGCTAAGGCTTCCCCTCTAAACCCTTTGGTGTGTAAATTAAATAAGTCATCTGCTGAGCTAATTTTAGAAGTGGCATGACGTTCAAAACTCAAACGCGCATCGGTAACGCTCATCCCTTTACCATTATCTATAACTTGAATTAATGTTTTTCCTGCTTCTTTAATAATAAGTTTAATGCCTGTTGCATTAGCATCTATAGCATTTTCTAGTAACTCTTTAACTACAGAAGCTGGGCGTTGCACTACCTCT
>CAZECB010000136.1:0-6290 GCA_964510745.1 uncultured Flavobacteriaceae bacterium
AAATTATTGACCTTAAGTAAAAAAGAGTTAAAGAAAGTGATGAAACTTTAGTTGGTTACTGATTGTTTGTAATTTGTTGATGACTATTGATAATTAAGCTTATTTAGTTATCTAACAAGCTGTTTATTTTGAACATTCAACACTATCTTTTCATTTCTTTTATCAAATGTTTTGCTCTAGCTTTAAAACCTGAACTTTGATTGTGAAAATCATGTTCTAAAATCATAATAAGCTCTGTATGAATCCAATCATATTCTTTTCCTAGAAGATATAATGCTTGCATAGCATACGCTTTAGGCGCTACTTTTTCGTCATTAATCATCCAATCAAAACAAGCTTCCACAATTTTTTCTTTATGTGATGATTTTAATGCAATTTTAAATTCTGTTTCTTTTTTAGAATAATGAGCAATAGTTAATAGTTCGCATGTTTTAGCCATAGGTCGTATAGCAGAATCAAAATGTACTTTAGAGATGTTTTCAGTAAATGTGTTTAAATGAGGAATAATAAGGTTTAAATTTTGTCGACAGACAAATTCTAAAACCCATGCTGCACGACAAGATGTTTTATCATTTACCATAAATGTAATTTGTATTAATTCTGGTAAAAGACTCAAGTCATTCATTACTATATCTGCAGTAGCTTGGCGTTGTTCTCGTAAAGCACTGGTTTGAGATAATTTTGTATAAAAATTGTTTTTGATCAATGGTAATTTTTTAGATTCAGAATGAACGAAAATAAATGACTTCAAAATTTTTCATAAAAAAAGTAAAATTTTTTTCGTCATGCTGCTCTTTAAATAACTACTACTATTATTATTTTAATAGATTTATATATTTATTTAGAATTTATCTAAATAATTTTTATTTACCAGGTTTCATGTGTAATTTTGCTATGAAATGCAGGATCAAAAACACAAAAACAAGCATTCTAATTTAATAAAAATAATCCTACTAACTTTTATCTTTATGATGGTTGGTACATTATTAGAATTGTATCTACTTGATCATTATGAAAATAAGCTGCAATTTATTCCAATCGTTTGTATCGGTTTATCTGCGATAAATATGTTAATTCTTGTTTTTAGAAAAACAAAATTGACTATAGATTTATTCAAATTAACGTTACTTTTAACTATTTTAAGTGGAATTTATGGTGTTTTTTTACACCTTCGCGCTAACTATGAATTTGAACAAGAAATAAAACCTACAGAAAGTGCTTGGAATTTATTTTTAGAGAGTTTATCGGGCGCTCTTCCAACATTGGCACCATTTAGTATGATTGTCTTCGCATTAATCGGTTATTCATATTTAATACTTATAAATCAAAAACAATGAAAAAAATCACAAAATTATTAATCGTATTCGTTTTAATAGTAACATCCTTAACGTCTTGTAAGAAATCATCTCAAGAGAATAATGATGTCAATGCTCCAGCTGTAAAAACGCAAGAAATACCTAAGGCTAAGGTAACTATTCCTTCTGCAGTTTTAAATATTAATCTTGCTACAGAAGAAGATTTAAATGGCTTAGGAATAGCTTCAGAATTAGTGACTCAAATTTTAGAAAAGAGACCATTTTTTAATATGAATGACTTAGATACAATGCTAGGAAGAATAAATAAAGAAGAACTTTATAAAAAAATGTTTGTACCGCTTAATCTGAATACGACTGCGGAAAAAGATTTTAAAATAATTCCAGGTGTTGGTGATCGAATGGCACATGAATTTGAAGAATACAGGCCATACACTAGCGTGAAACAATTTAAAAGAGAAATTGGAAAATATGTAGATGAAGCTGAGGTGGAACGCTACTTAAATTATGTTTTTGTGCCTGTAGAGTTAAATACAGCTTCAGAAGAAGATATAAAAGCTTTGCCAGGAGTTGGTAATAAAATGGCACATGAATTTGAAGAATATAAACCTTATAGTAATATCTCTCAGTTCAGAAAAGAAATAGGTAAATATGTTGATGAAAAAGAATTGAAGAGATTAGAACGGTTAGTATATTTAAAAGAGTAAATGCTTATAAATGCAATCCATAATTTAAACTTAAAAGCTTGTTATGACTCATAATAAGCTTTTAATTATTGGAACAGTTTGGCCTGAACCTAACAGCTCTGCTGCTGGGAGTAGAATGCTTCAATTAATATCTCTTTTTCAAAGTGAGAATTATCAAATTACATTTGTAACTGCTTGTGCAAAAACAAAAAATGCATTTGATTTATCATCCATAAAAGTCGAGCAAAAGCATATTGAACTCAACAATTCTAGTTTTGACGATTTTATAAAGCAATTACAACCAACAGTTGTATTGTTTGATCGTTTTATGATGGAAGAGCAATTTGGTTGGCGTGTTGCAGAATGCTGTCCAGACGCATTACGTATTTTAGATACTGAAGATTTACATTGTTTACGTAAAGGACGTCAACAAGCTTTAAAAAATGGGGAACCATTTGATGACACCTATTTGTTTAATGATACTGCTAAACGTGAAATCGCCAGTATATATAGATGTGATATCACATTAATGATTTCTGAAGTTGAATTTGAAATTTTAAAATCGAAGTTTAAAGTTGATGAATCACTTTTATGTTATTTGCCATTCCTATTGAATCTTATTTCAGAAAAAGAAAAAGAAAGCCTTCCAAAATTTAATGAACGTCAGCATTTCATCACCATCGGTAACTTTTTACACCCCCCTAATTATGATGCGATAGTGTATTTAAAAAATACAATTTGGCCATTAGTTAAGCATAAATTACCAACAGCAGAACTTCATATTTATGGCGCTTATGTACCACAAAAAGCACAACAATTACAGAATGAAAAAGAAGGGTTTTTAGTTAAAGGATTTGTTAAAGATGTCGATGAAGTGATGCAAAATGTAAAAGTATGTTTAGCACCTTTACGTTTTGGCGCGGGCTTAAAAGGGAAGTTGATTGATGCTGTGAAAAACGGAACCCCTTGTGTGATGACTACTATTGCTGCGGAAGGCATGTTTGGAAATTTTCAACCTAACGGATTTGTAGAAGATTCACCTAAAGAATTTGCTAAATATGCAATTGAATTATATACCAATAAAAATCAATGGAATACTTTTCAAAATAATGGGTTTGATAGTATTAATAAGCGTTTTAATAAAACTGATTTTCAAAATGTGTTTCTTTCTAAGTTAGAAGAAACGGAACAGCAACTTAACAAAAAGAGATTACAAAACTTTACAGGTCAAATGTTGCAGCATCACCAATTACAGAGTACTAAATATATGAGTCGATGGATTGAAGAGAAGAATAAAAACGATTAAATCGTTTTTAAAAACCCTTCTACAGCAGTCCAATATTCTTTATGATCTTTTTTGCTAGACCATAAAGTACTTGATCCATGATTTCCTGAACCATTAGGGATAAATTCTTGTTTTTGTTTTGAAGGGATGACATTGTAAATAGTAGCCCACCCTTTTCTTTCATTTTTAGCCGAAGTTATAAATGTTGGTATCGTAATATTTTTAGCACTTTCAGAAATGAAGCTTTTAGATCCAAAATATTCGCCCGGTGAAAATGACAATACTGCATTTACAGAATCAGGGAAATCACCAGCATACTTAAGAACCAAAGAGGAAGAGTAAGAACTTCCCCAAATAATAATTTTTTTAGGGCTATATGTTTTTTTTACATAAGCTATACTTGCTTCAATATCTTGAAAAGCATCTTTAAAACTCGTTTTTTTACCATCTTGTTTTGCTTGCTGTTTAGTTTTATTTTTCACACCGTTAGAAGAATTTCCTGAACGTTGATCTACAGCTAAAGCATGATACCCTAAAGTATTTAGTTTAGGCGCAATTTCATTGTATTCACCACGACTAGAACCGGCTTGATGAAAAAGTAAAATAACGGTATCACTATTTTCAGCTTTATATTCATCTGCTGTTATTTGTAAACCATCTTTTGAAGGATAGGTTACTGTGTTCTGACTAAAACCTGAGAGGCTAAAAGTGAAAATAAATAAAGCGATAAGAGTTTTCATAATATTAAAGATTTGTATACAAAGATAATGGAGTTGTTAATTTTGAACTTGATAATTAAGAATATTTAACTTTTCTCCAATATCCTCATAAATTGTTCCATCCCAGATGTTGCTGGCATTTCAATGACAGTGATTTGATCATTACTTTCTATAACTGGTTTTGGGTCTATATAGTACACAGGCGTATGATCAAGTACGTAGTTCATTAAACTCGCAGCAGGATACACTTGCATAGACGTACCTATAATCAATAAAATATCTGCAGTTTCACAAACTTCTATTGCTTTTTCAATCATAGGGACGGCTTCTCCAAACCATACAATATGAGGACGTATCTGTGATCCTTTAGAGCACATTTCTCCAAGATTTAAATCTTCAGTCCAAGGGATAATATCTGTGTCATCTTTGGTACTTCTAGCTTTAAGAAGCTCACCATGTAAGTGAATGATATTTGAGCTACCACCACGTTCATGTAAATCATCTACATTTTGGGTGATTATTGTAACCTTATAATCCATTTCCAACTTGGCTAACATTATATGGGCAGTGTTAGGCTGTACTGTTTTTAGTTGTTGACGTCGTTGATTGTAAAAATCTAAAACTAACTCAGGGTTATTAGTAAATCCTTGTGGAGAAGCAACTTCCATAACATTATGTCCTTCCCATAATCCATCCGCATCCCTAAACGTATTAATACCACTTTCTGCACTTATTCCAGCACCTGTAAGTACTACAATGTGTTTCATTTTGTTTTCCAATTAAGGTAAGGTTTAGAAATCACAAAATTTTCATATGCATTATAACCATTTTGGTCGGTTCCTTACATGAAATTGATGAGATTGTTTTTTTTCATATTCTAAATCTAATAACTTATTTAAAATGCCTACCGTTTCATTAAATTCATTGCCTTCAATTAGACATGTCATATAACTAGAGTGTCCATCAAAAAAGTCTTCATAGTTTTCAGATATAAATTTGTATTGCTCTTTGGCAGATTTAATATCTCCTTTTGTAAACTGAATATTTCCTTTTAAATATTTTAAAAAAGGATCTTCAGTTTGTGACTGTAATTCATCTATTAACTCAAAAGCTTTATCGTAATCTTCTTTAATCAAATAATAATCAACAAAAGCTAAATTTAATGTTTTATCATTAGGATAACTTTCAAATAATTCATTTATGGTTTTTTCATATAACTTTTCATTTATAGAGCTAGCTATTTGATTTTTTAATATCAATATATATTTATCTTCAGCTAAATTCCCTGATATTGATTCTAACTCACTATAAGCTTGATTTGCATTACCACTATTAAATAAATTAAGACCTTTAATCATTTTATTAAGGTTATCTCTATCCTTTTTTCCAAACAAATTTAATAGTTGATTTTTTGGCAATGCTGTTAAAGCCAATCGTTCCATTGTACTACTGATATATTCACCAGTTAGATATATGTATATGTCATTGAATAATAATTCATTATCGCCTTTACTAACTTTATATTCATGGTAGTTTATACCTTCAGTTGAAGAGAAAAATCTAAATAATAGAGAATAAGTTTTAGTTTTATCATCATATCTAAAGCTAATGAAATCGTAAAAACTACCATTATCTATTTGTTTTATAATACTTTCAGATATATTTTTTACTCCTTTACTAAGTCCAGATTTAAACCCTCGTTTAAACTCTTTTCCTTGTTTTAAATTAGAAGCTACCTTATTATTAAGGTTGTTTATATCTAATTTTGATATATAACTTTCTGTATTACCTTCTAAAATTGCATTGAGTAAATAATTACCTAGTTCAGCAACTTTTTCATCATTTTCTTCAGATTCAAGTATGATTTCTTCTGGTTTATTAATGTTATTTTTAGTGTCTTGTAAGCAACTATTGAAAAATGTTGAAAAAAATAGAATTAATACTAGGATGGCTTTATTAATTTGCATGGGTTTTTGTTTATAATTTAAAAATAATTAATATTTAACATTACTGTATAGACAAATCTCTTTTTTATTAAATTGTGATTCATTAATTTTTATGATAGACCTAAAACTTTTAGAACATTTAGAAACTTATCTTACTGAACATCGATTACAACGATTTCATAAAGTTCTATCACAGCGAACAAAACATTTTACTGTAACTACAGAAGATGTATATCAGTTGCATAACACTAGTGCAGTGATACGTAGTTGTGATGTATTTGGAATTCAAGAAGTAAATATGCAAGATGTTCAAACGGTTCTCTCCCCTATTATTGATAATG
>CAZECB010000137.1:0-6244 GCA_964510745.1 uncultured Flavobacteriaceae bacterium
CCCTAAAAATAAGCCTTTTTGAAATAAAATGCAAACTAATTTATGCTCTTATTAATAAATTGAGTTATTTGCTCTTCTTTTTTCTTTCTACTCCATCCTTTAATTTGTTTTTCTCTTTTTATAGCATCTTCTATTTCAAAAAAATGCTCATAGAATATTAAATAAAAACATTTGTACTTTGTTGTAAATGTCTTTGAAAAAGGCAATGGGTTTGCATGAAAATGTAATCGTTCTTTTAAATTATTAGTAACGCCAGTATATAATACAGTTCTCGTTTTATTCGTTAAAATATAAACGTAATAATTGTGTGTGCCTTTAGTTTTCATTTATGTGGGTTAATACTATTTTAATAGATTCTTCGCTGCGCTCTGAATGACAAAAAAAGATTACTCTGTCATTCAGAAGGAGGAGCGACTGAAGAATCTATAATAAATCATATCAATACAATAATACTACTCTATCGTCAAGTTTCTCACAACAATAAAAAAGGTTCTTCGTTATGCTCTGAATGTGAAAGAAGAATATTTTTGAATGACAATTTACTTTAAATACTCCAAAAATGCCTCTCTAGAAATTTCTTCTGCTCCTAAACTTGCTAAATGATTAGTATACATTTGACAATCTATTAATTTATAATTACTGTTTTGAATAAACGTGATTAACCCTACTTTACTAGCATTACTAACTTTAGAGAACATACTTTCACCGCAAAATACATCTCCTAAATCAATTCCATATAGCCCTCCAATCAATTCCTCGTTTTGCCAAACTTCAATCGATTTTGCATAACCTAGTTGATGTAATTTTAAATATGCATTAATCATATCATTAGTAATCCAAGTCCCAGCTTCACCATTACGCTTTATCTGAGAACAGGATCTAATCACAGCTTCAAAATCTTTATTTACTGTCACTACAAAATCTTTGTTTCGTAATATCTGCCGTGTACTTTTTGACACTTTTAATTGTTCAGGAAATAATACAAAACGCGGATTTGGTGACCACCATAGAATAGGTTGTCCTTCTTCAAACCAAGGAAAAATACCACTTTTATAAGCCAACAATAAGCGTTCAGGAGATAAATCACCTCCAATAGCTAATAATCCTTCAGTATCAGCTTTTGATACTTCAGGAAATATCATATGTTCATTTAAAACAATCATTACAGTAGTAAAAGCCCTAAAATATAAATAGCAATTCCTAGAAACATTAAAATTAAAGTATAGGGTAAAATCTCTTTAGCTTTTAATTTAGTAATCCCTAATAATGGTAATGCCCAAAACGGTTGCAACATATTGGTGATTTGATCACCATAAGCCAATGCCATTACTGCTTTGGGTAGCGGCACACCCAGTTGTAAAGCAGACTCTATAACTATAGGCCCTTGTATTGCCCATTGACCGCCACCACTGGGTACAAATATATTGACTAAGCCTGCACTAAAAAAGGTCACGATAGGCAATGTAGTTTCATTGGCTATTGATACAAAAAAGTCTGATATCATTACCACCATCCCTGTACTTTTCATAATCCCCATAATACCAAAGTACAACGGAAATTGGATTAAAATTCCTGATGTGCCTTTAATAGCTTCTTCTACAGCTTTTAGAAAGCTACTAAATCGTTTATGTAAAATAATAGCTAACCCTAGCATAAAGAAGTTCACCATATTTGGTGTAATCTGTAAACTTCTTAAATTGCTCCAATATTGATAGAAAAATGCAACTAATAATAAAATCCCAAATCCAATAGCAATAATCGTTGAATGATCTAGCTTTTCAGCGTCTTCCAAATTTTTATTATACGAATTATCAAATTGATAGACATCCAAATCTACAGTTGTTGCTTTTGTTTTTTTCGCCATTCGGTATAGCACTAAAGGAATTACAATCAATATCACTCCAAAAATGATCAGGTTCCACCAGCTAAATACAGTACTATCAAAATTAATACTTGAAGGCAATTGTGCAATAAGTTCTGGAGATGAGATGCCTTCCATCAAGCCTTTGACATGATTATTTTCTGCTACTTTTATAGGTGCTGATCCACTTATACCACCATGCCAAACCATAAGCCCTACATATCCAGAAGCACCGACTAATGGATAATTAATAGCAACATTGTCTTGCTGTGTTTGCTCTCCAATTTTACGAGCTAATATAGCGCCAAAAATAAGGCCTAAACCCCAGTTAAAAAATGCTACGCACATTGTAGTAACACTTACCAAAACTACAGCATTAGCTGTATTATTTGCATACTTAGTAATACTAAGAATAAGGCTATTCATTGGTTTACTTAGTACTAATACGTGTCCTAACACTAAAATCAGCATCATTTGGTAGGCAAACTCTAGTAGTGCGGTATTCCAAATACCGTCCTCCCAAAACGATAAAATACTTAAAAGGTGATTTTCATCCGTATTAGATTCAGTAAAAACAAGTGCTAAACAAATTGTCAATACCGTTAACAAAATGGCAATGGTAAACGGTGATGGTAAATACTTTTTAAAAAGTGTTTCTATGGATTTTGTAAAGTTCATTGCTTGAAAAATAATACATTTCTATTAAAATGAAAAAACCTCAACGTATTATACATTGAGGTTAAATTTATGAGATTCCCATTTTCATGGGAATAAACTAAAACGGTAAGTCATCGTGCTCTTCCTCTTTAAGGTCGGTTGCAGGCTCAAAAGCATCTGCTGGTGGTACTGGAGGCATCCCTTCTCCACTAGTAGCTGGTTGTAAGTTTTCAATTCGCCATCCTTGAATAGAATTAAAATACTTTGTTTCACCTTGTGGATTCACCCATTCTCTTCCTCTTAAATTAATACTTATTTTAACCTGTTGACCTATTTGATAACTATCTAACAAATCCACTTTATCTTGAACAAACTCTACCATGATATGCTGTGGGTATTGCTCTTCTGTGGTCACAACCACTTCTCTTTTTCTAAATCCATTAGATCCAAATGATTGTGTTTCTCCTACTAATTTAATCTTTCCTTGTACTTCCATTATTAATTATTTATATCTGTATATTCTCAATATTTATGACAAAAGAAGCTTCCAAGCGCTGTCTACATCGCCGTAGCTTAGGTAATTTTGAGCAACTTTATGTTTTTCTCTATGTGATGCATTTTTTATATTTGGATAACGTTCACTTACATCATTTATAAACGCATCAATAGCTTCTTTACTTGGTAATACTTCAACATTGCCTAACATACCTAAATCATTCCCTGTTAAAATCATACTATTTTTAACAGTATCTGGCATGTTATCAACACCAATACCTAATCGAGATAGCGGTTTTGGTATTTCAAAAAAACCGCTTTTAGCACGATTATAATAGCTCTCGCCTGCTCTAGACACTAAATCTAAAGCTTCTTGATTTATCGATTTATCGTCATTTAAAACTTCATTAGCAATATGAAATTTTATCACTTCGCAAATTACTAAATTACCAGCACTTCCTCCTGTTCCTAATGATTTTATTTCATTGATTTTACACTCAAATTGTACTGGAGACTCTGATACTCGAAATGGTTTGACTAGATCAGATTTTAACATCGTTAATCCTGCTTTTTCAAACTCATTAACACCTGTAGGATATCCAGTACTACTCAATGACATTTGATGCACAATGTCATAATTAACAACATTAATAACCACTTCTTTTGTAGCTTCTGCATTAATTAATGTGTCTTTTTTGCTGGCATCACTTCCGCGTAGCGCAGGAGAAAAAATAAGTATTGGTGGGTTTGCACTAAATACATTAAAAAAACTAAATGGTGATAAATTAGGATGGCCTTCAGCATCTATTGTGCTAGCAAATGCTATTGGTCTTGGTGCGATAGCACTTAATAATAAATGATGTAATGCAGGAGTTGTTAACTCATCTGGTATAAAAGAAGTCATTGCGCAAGGGATTTGAGCAAAGTTAACAATCTAATCATAACCTGAAAAAAGATTTACTAACATACAAAGCAATAATATTAACATAATTACATTATATTTAGGTTTGTGATCAATTTTATTACTCATTTGAATACTAAAAGCTATTTACGCTGGATACTCATTATAGCTTCTTTTGCTATTATCTCATTGATTTTATGGAATACTTATTCGTTTTTTCAATATTTTAAAGCTGAAGAAGTTTCTAAAATGAAAAGTTGGACTTTTGCTTATACAGAATTAAGTGAAGAACTTGCCAATGATAATGTAGATTTAAATAGTTTTGAGCCAAACCCTGTAGCTGAACACTTTGTTATAGATGAAACATTAAATACACCTATGATACTTATAGATTCTAAAAACAACATAGTTAGCCATAGGAATATATTTGGAAAAGGGCATTTAAAAGGAAAAGATAAATTTAGCACTACTTTAAATAGAAAAATAGATTCTGCATTTGTTCATTCTAACAAAAACAGATTGATTCAAAAACTTTCTAAAGAGAATAAGCCTTTAATTATTGAAAATGTTGGGCAAATATTATACTATGGTAATACACCGCTTCTTAACAAATTAAAATACTACCCTCTAGCTTTAATTTTAATTATTGTTTTATTTGGTGCTGTTGTATTTTTCTTTTATCGAAGCTCAAAAGTGGCCGCTCAAAATAAGTTATGGTCTGGTATGGCTAAAGAAACTGCGCATCAAATTGGTACGCCTTTATCATCTTTAATTGGTTGGGCAGAATTGTTGCGAACTGAAAATGTCAATCCAGATTATATTTTAGAAATTGAAAAAGATATTGACCGGCTTTTAATCATTACAGAGCGATTTAGTAAAGTAGGGTCTGTCCCTACACTTGAAAAAAGTGATATTGTTACTGAAACCATAGCGTCTTATGATTATTTAAAAGCACGTTTTTCTAATCTCATAGATTTTAAAATAAATACGCCAGAACCTCCTGTATACGCAAATTTAAATCGACAGTTATTCAGTTGGACGATAGAGAATTTAGTAAAAAATGCTATCGATGCAATGAAAGGGAAAGGCACACTTACCTTAGATATATCTCAAGTAAAAGATGAAGTACATATTAGTATTTCTGATACTGGAAAAGGGCTTGAAAAAAATAAGTTCAAAAAAATATTTGAACCTGGTTATACCAGTAAAAAACGAGGTTGGGGCTTAGGGTTATCTCTAGCTAAACGGATTGTTGAAGATTATCATCAAGGAAAAATTAAGGTTTTAAATTCTGAAATTGAAAAAGGAACTACTATGCAATTATCCTTAAAAATTATTTCTTAAACATTAATATTATGGAGCGAAATTTAATAACTGTAAAAGAGGTGAATCTCAATAATAACTGCCCTGAGTGTTACAGTACTGATGGCTTAAAGCTTACATTTAAACAAAAATTTATTGAAAATAGATTCTACAAATCTATAACTAAAGATATTATTGAAACGTTAGCTTGCACTAAATGTGAAACAACTATCTATCCTGTAAGATGGACAGATGCTATAGAGGGTGTTTACAATTACCAGAGAAAAGCACTTACACCTAAAAAAGTGACTTTAAAGTTAAAACCATTGGCTTGGGTTAGTTTTATAGTGATAAATCTTATTATTTTATTAATTATACTACTTACTTTTTTTCCTGAAGTTTTTGGAAGCAATTAACCTATAAAGCCTTTTTAATTGAAATTGCTATATCTTGAAACTCTTGTTCTGTTAAGCTTACTTTATTTATAAACCGAGCATCTTTCATTGTTGTTAACGGAATTAAATGCACATGTACATGAGGTACTTCTAAGCCAATTACAGAAACACCAATACGTTTACACGGTATTGTTTTTTCTAAAGCAATAGCTACTTTTCTGGAAAAACGCATTAGCTCAATATATGTATCTTCATTTAAATCAAAAATCTTATCCGTTTCTTTTTTAGGAATACAAAGCGTATGTCCTTTTGCATTTGGGTTTACATCTAAAAATGCCAAAAAATCATCAGTTTCTGCGACTTTATAACATGGAATCTCTCCATTTACTATTTTTGTGAAAATTGATGCCATAATTTATCTAGAAATTTCAATAACATCAAATTTCATAATTCCTGTAGGCACTTGTATTTCTGCGATATCACCAACAGATTTACCTAATAATCCTTTTCCGATAGGAGAATTTACAGATATTTTTCCAGAAGCCAAATCGGCTTCGCCATCTGCTACCAACGTATATATCATTTCCATACCATTGGTTTGGTTTTTAAGCTTAACCGTTGAGAGCACCAGAA
>CAZECB010000138.1:0-6232 GCA_964510745.1 uncultured Flavobacteriaceae bacterium
CTAATAATAAAAATTTACATTAATAATTTCGTTAATTTAGTGAAAACATTTTTTACTATTTCTTGATTTTTATTTCCGGCTTTGGCACTCATAATTATTCGCGCAAATTTAAACTAATTTTTAGACTCTGTAGACTTTTTCTATACCATTAATTTTTTTAATTCTTTCCATTAATGTTTTTACTAAAGTATTGTTTTTTACAGAGACCATTATCTTACCATTAAAAATTCCATCATCAGTTTCAAAACTAATATTTTTAATGTTGACATGCATGTTAGAAGAAATCACTTTTGTGACATCATTTACTAGACCCATATTGTCAATTCCTGTCATTTTTATAACTGCTGTAAATTCTTCTTGAGAAGAATCTATCCATTTTGCAGAAATTATACGGTACGCATAATTTGATTGCATTCCTAGTGCATTAGGACATGTTTTTTTATGAATTTTGATGCCATCATTTATGGATAAAAATCCAAATACAGCATCTCCAGGGATAGCATTGCAGCAGGATGATAGTTTATAATTTAATTTTTCTTCTTCTTTACCAAATACAAGCATATCATATTTAGCAGTGATCTCATCTTTATCTAAATCTGAAGCATTATTGGGTTTTCGCATCCTATTCTTAAAGAAACTTACAAAAGCATTATTTCTAGATGCTACAAATTCTTTTAACATTTTATTGTCAATAGTGCCAATACCTGCGCGGTAAAAGAGATCTAAACTTGTTTTAAGTTTAAAATAATTAACGAGTTCATTAACAACTTTATCATTAATAATAATTTTAAGTTGTTTTAATTTACGACGAAGTAATTCTTTTCCATCTTCTGCTATATGTTTCTTTTCTGCTTTTAATGATGATTTTATTTTACTTCTAGCACGTGCAGTTGTAGCATATTCTAACCAATTCGCATTAGGCTTTGCATTTTTTGAAGTTAAAATATCTACCTGATCTCCACTTTCTAGAGTATGACTTAAAGGTACTAGTTTTCCATTTACTTTAGCACCACGTGTTTTTGTGCCAATATCAGTATGTATACTAAATGCAAAATCTAAAGGAGTCGCTCCTTTTGGTAAAGATTTTAAATCGCCTTTGGGAGTAAAAACATAAATTTCTTGAGAGTATAGATTGAGCTTAAATTGCTCCACAAAATCAACTGCATTAGTCGCTGGATTTTCTAATGCCTCTTGAAGTTTATTAACCCAAGTATCTAAAGAGTCTTCTTGCCCATCTTCTTGTTTATACTTATAATGTGCTGCATAACCTTTTTCTGCAATTTCATTCATTCTCGCACTTCTGATTTGAACTTCAACCCAACGTCCTTTAGGCCCCATTACTGTAATATGCAAGGCTTCATAACCAGTAGATTTAGGTGAAGAAATCCAATCTCGAAGCCGAGTAGGGTTAGGTCTAAAATGATCAGTAACTATAGAGTAGATTTTCCATGCTAAAAACTTTTCGTTTTTTACATCAGATTTATAAATGACTCGAACCGCAAACTTATCATACACTTCATCAAAGGCAACACCTTGTTTTACCATTTTTTGCCTAATAGAATAAATGGATTTTGGACGCCCTTTAATTTCATAATTTAAACCTTCAGCATTAAGAGAAGATTTTAAAATTTTATTAAATTTTTTGATATATAAGTCTTGTTCCTCTTTACTATCTTCTATTTTATTAGAAATATCATGGTAAACTTCTGGTTCTGTATATTTTAAACTTAAATCTTCAAGTTCTGTTTTTATATTATAAAGTCCAATGCGATGGGCTAATGGTGCATAGATATATAAAGTTTCAGAAGAAATCTTCACTTGTTTATCAGAACGCATAGCATCCATAGTTTGCATATTATGAAGTCGATCAGCTATTTTAATAATGATAACGCGTATATCATCATTTAATGTCAATAACATTTTTCTGAAATTCTCAGCTTGCAGAGATACATTCCCTTCTTTATTTAAGGAAGAAATTTTTGTTAAACCATCTACAATTCTAGCAACAGTTTCTCCAAATAATTGTTGAATATCATCAATAGTATAATTTGGATTGTCTTCAACAACATCATGTAGTAATGCGGAAGCAATTGAAGTGGCATCTAAACCAATTTCTGAAGCCACAATTTTTGCTACTGCTATGGGATGAAATATATAAGCTTCACCAGATTTTCTGCGCTGTTCTTTATGAGCATCTACAGCAATATCAAAAGCTTTTCTTATTAATTTCTTGTCATCTTTAGAGAGTGTGAGATAACTTATTTTAAGAAGCTCTTTGTATTGTTTAGCAATCGCTGCATTTTCTTGTTCTATTTCAACCTGAGTCATAGATTAAAAATAGTATAAAGAAAATAAACTACCAATAAGTTTATCTATTTTATTAAGAAGACCTATTGGTAGCTATAATATAATTTATAGATGTATATCTAATATAAATTTTCAGCATATTTATAGACAGAACCTGTATTTAATAATACTACAGACTCGTTGTTTTTAATCCAGTTATCTGATTTTAACTTTTTGTAAGCGGTCCATACTCCAGCTCCTTCAGGAGATATAAATAAACCTTCAGTTTTTGATAACTCGCTAAGTGCTTCTTTCATTTCGTCATCAGAAACTGCAATAGCAGTACCTTTACTCTCATATAAAGTTTTCATAATCATACGGTCGCCAAAAGGTTTAGGTACTCTAAGTCCGTTAGCAATTGTTTCAGAAGGGTTCTCATATTTGTCTACATCATTTCTGCCTTCTTTAAATGATTGCACTACGGGATCACAGCCAGTACCCTGAACAGCGACCATACGTGTTGGAATATGATCGATCCAACCCATTGCTTTCATTTCTTTAAATGCTTTCCAGATACCTATTAGACCTGTTCCGCCACCTGTAGGGTAAAGCACTACATCTGGGAGTTTCTAATTTAACTGTTCTGCAATTTCATAACCCATCGTTTTTTTACCTTCTAATCTAAATGGTTCTTTTAAGGTGGTAATATCAAACCAATCTCCGTTATTTTCAGTTTTCATTTGATGTGCTGCATCAGAAATGTTTCCTTTAACCTTAGTGACATTAGCCCCCATGACTTCACAATCTAATTGAAACACTTTAGGGGTAGCTTCTGGCATATAAATATGCGCTTTAATATTTGCTTTTGCACAGTAAGCACTTAATGCACTTCCTGCATTTCCAGCGGTTGGAATACACATTTCTTTGATGCCTAATTCTTTAGCTTTACTTACCGCCATACTAATCCCTCTAGCTTTAAAAGACCCAGTTGGATTACCAGATTCGTCTTTTAAAAACAATTGGGATTGATTATAAGTTTTACCAAGTTTCTGTAAATTTAGAAGTGGAGAAAATCCTTCTCCTAAATTCATTTGATTTTCTTTATGTAGTACCGGTAATACTTCTTCATAACGCCACATATTAGAAGGTCTCCCTTTTAAGCTTTCCTTAGACCAAGATTGATCTAACTCATATACAGCTTCTAAAGGTTGATCATCATCAATACAGAATGTGTTTGCTGTATTTTTATCATAAATTTTACCACAATGATGACATTTAAGATGGCTATAGAAATTTTTCTCCATAAAATAAAATTACTAAGTTCTAATTTTTAAAGCTGTAAAAATACTTTAATTCCTAGCAGTTAAGTAGGATTTTAGCAGTATTTTAGGATATGTATACTATTACTGCCTCAAATTTTTAATTCGCTGAAGTAAGGTTGGATGTGAATAGTGCATAAACACATAAGTTTTGTGCGGTGTGAGATTGCTTAAACTATTTTTTGTCAACTTTTTAAGTGAAGTTATTAAGGGTTCTGGTTTATAGGTTGTTTTTGCATAATCATCAGCTTGGTATTCAAATTTTCTAGAAAAATAATTCATCACTAAACCAGTGATTTCTGAAATAGGGGCGTACAGTAAACCAAATGCAATCAACCCAATGTGAAAACTTACTATATCTACTCCTAAAGCATTTGAAAGTAATGGATTAGAAATAAATAAGGATAAAATAAATAATGTCAAACCTGTTAATAAAATTGAGGTGATGAGGTTAAAAATAATATGTTTCCGTTTGTAATGGCCAACTTCATGTGCTAATACAGCTATAATTTCTTCATCATTCAAATCGTTAATTAAAGTATCATAAAGTGTCACTCGTTTTTCACTGCCAAATCCTGAAAAATATGCATTGGCTTTTGTGCTGCGTTTAGAGCCATCAATCACAAATATTTTGTCGAGTTTAAAACCTACAGTTTTTGCATAAGCTGAAATTTTATCTCGTAACTCTCCGTTTTTTAGAGGCACTTGTCTGTTAAATAAGGGGACAATCAATTTAGAATAAAACATGTTCATAAATACAATAAATAGTGTTACTAATCCCCAAGCATATAACCAGAAATATTGCCCTGTAAACTCATAAAACCATATAATTAGCGCAAGAATGCCTCCGCCTATAATAATAGTCATTAACCAGCCTTTAATTTTATCGATCACGAATAGTTTTCTGGTCGTTTTATTAAATCCGAATTGCTCTTCAATTACAAAAGTTTTATAATACGAAAAAGGTGTTGAAATAATATCATTTCCAATCATAATAAGTCCAAAGAAAATTAAGCCAATTAAGATGTTATTATCAGTATAACTTCTAGCAATATTGTCTATAAACTCAAAACCATCTAAAAAGAAGAAAGTGAGTGTTAATAATAATGAGAATAATCCCGTATAGTTAGAAAATTGATGATTCACTTTTTTATAAGCTTGAGATTTTATGTATTCAGTTTCATCATAAACATCTTGTAGCTCCTCAGGAATAGGGTCATTAAAATGTTTTGCATTAAATAAGTCTAGCACTTTATCAATTATAAAATTGATAATTAAAATACTGATGATGATATAGAATAAAGTATTAGGAGTCATATATAATTTGAAGATATTACTATACTTATCTGATAAATTTCATTGCAAAGATAATATTTAAGATGACTGGAGAAATTCTTTTCAGTAAATATAAAAATGTAAAATTGATACTTTTTATAAAATTAGATGTAATTTAGTATCTTGCATTTTATTTGTTAAAAAATTATATAAAAAATAATTATTTAACATTACGTATGTTTTAAGTAGATGTTAAACTTCAAAGGAGCACAAATTTGAATTTATTTGGATGCGTGAAATTTAAAGATTATAAGTGCCTTTTAATAATATAGACATTAGCCTGATTGTCTTTAAATTATCAGGATTTTTAACTTAATATTTTTATTATGAAAAAATTAATTAATCTTAAAGGCGCTGTAATCTTAGATAAGACACAGCAAAAAGAAGTAAATGGTGGAATTAATCCTGTAGGCTGTAGTAGTGATTGTTCGTTTGGAAGACGAGGGCGTTGCTATTTTGGTGGTCATTGTGGCTGCCCTGGTGTTTGCTTAAGAGGGTTTTGTCAACCTCTTTAAAAAATGATTAAGTAATAACATCCAATTTAAATAAGAAACTTAAATTGGATGTTGTTTTCTTAATTCTCCAGTTAAAAAAATATTTATAAGCTATAGTAGCATACTCAAAAACTTAAAATAATTTTTAATGATGGTTACTTAAAACTTCGTTGTCGTTTAGCCTCAAAAATAAGAATTCCTGCTGCTACAGATACATTCATCGAATCTATTTCGCCTTGCATAGGGATAATTATATTTTGAGTAGAATGAGTTAGCCAATCAGCACTTAACCCTGTAGCTTCTGTACCTACTACAATAGCAGTAGCTTGAGTATAATCTTGTGTATGGTAATCTACTGACGCTTGTAATTCAGCACAGTAAATATTGATGGTATTCTTCTTTAAAAATGAAATAATATCTTGAGTTGTTCCTATTGCTATCTGATTAGTAAATAAACACCCTACACTAGATCTAATACTATTAGGGTTATACAAATCTGTTTTAGGGTTTGCAATAATCACAGCATCAACATTTGCAGCATCAGCAGTTCTTAAAAGTGCCCCTATGTTTCCTGGTTTTTCAGGAGCTTCTGCTATTAAAATTAATGGGTTTTTAGTTGTTAATTGAATATGATCTAAAGACAAGTTTTTAGATTTAGCCACGGCAATCACACCTTCGGTAGTATCCCTATATGCTAATTTTTCATAAACATCTTTTGAAATCTCTATAAATTTAATTGTATTGTTTGATTAAATTTCCTTTTAAAATGTAATTCTGTTAATCCGCGAGCATTTATTA